>JAFTMU010000396.1 GCA_017452215.1 Clostridia bacterium | reverse complement strand
TCGTGGGCTCGTCAGCAATGATCAATCTCGGATTGCAGGCAAGAGCCATAGAAATCATAACACGCTGTCTCATTCCGCCCGAAAGCTCGTGGGGATAAGAGTTATAAACACGCTCCGGTGCTGCAATTCCTACCAGCTCCAGCATCTCCAAAGACTTTTTCCGTGCCATCTCCTTGGTTGCTCCGGGAACGTGGATAAAGGTAACCTCGTCCAATTGATTACCGATGGTAAACACAGGATTGAGTGAGGTCATCGGCTCTTGGAAGATCATCGAGATCTGGCGACCTCTGATACGATGGATCTCGCTCATAGGCATATTGGCAATGTCAAATACCGTTTCCTCGGTCTCATATACGGGATTGCCCGCCGCATCAAGCATGGGCTTCCCTGCGGCGTCCAAACGAGGCTTTGGCTCGCCCTTTTCGTCCAAGCAGTATTCGGTAGACTTAAAGCGGATCTGTCCCGAATAGATCTGTCCCTGCGGTCCCTGCAACAGACGCATCACAGACATACTCGTAACGCTCTTTCCGCATCCCGATTCGCCAACCACGCCAACCGTGGAGTTCTGCGGAATGTTAAAGGATACACCGTTTACCGCCTTGACAACGCCTTGATCGGTAAAAAAGTAGGTGTGAAGATCTTCAATTTCAAGGATGTTTTTATCATCCTTCATAGAGGTGATGTATTCGCTTGGATCTGCCTTGCGATACTTCCTTTTTTCAAGAGCATGCATCACCTTTGCATTTTCTTTGGCAATCGCACGGATCTCTCTACCCGAAAGATAATGCCCATTCGTTTTCTTTTTTCCAAACAAACTCACAGCAATTACCTCCTCATCTTCGGGTCAAGCGCATCACGCAAGCCGTCGCCGATAAAGTTAAAGCCAAGAACTGCCAAAACGATACAAACACCGGGAGGGCCCCAGATATTAAAGTAATTGGCAAGAATATCGGGGTCCTTAGAAATGATCTGGATCATGCTACCCCAAGCAGCGCCGTCCTGAAGACCGATTCCCAAATAGGAAAGCGATGCCTCGTAAAGGATCATGCTTCCAAGGCTGAGAGTGACCGAAACGATCAGCTGCGGCATAACGTTGGGAACCAAGTGCTTAAAGATCTTTCTTTTCGCAGAATATCCCATTGCTTCAGCAGCAACCATGTATTCCTGCTCACGCAAGGAAAGGATCTGACCTCTGACAAGACGGGCGGTTCCCGTCCAGGAGATCAAAGCCAAAAATCCCATCAAAAAGTAGATTCTGTGCAAAGGTTCAACTCCCAGGGAGTCAAGCAGAACGCCCACCACCAACAAAATCGGAAATCCGGGCAAACACATCAAAATGTCACAGATTCTCATGATGATGGTATCAACGATACCACCTGCATAGCCTGCCACGGCGCCAAAGATGATACCCAAGGCTGTCACTACAAACACTGCCAAAAAGCTTACACTCAAGGAAAGCTGTCCGCCACTCATCAAGCGTGCCAGGACGTCACGACCGTTTTCATCGGTTCCCAAGGGGTGAGATGCGCTGGGCGGCGCCTTTTTGTTGGTTTCTTCAAAGGTTTCATCAATCTGCACAAAGGAATATTCTTTTCCGTTTTCCACGTATGTAACGGGAGTTTTGGAGTAAGATACCTTTCCCGAGCGATCAATATCATCCGCATCCCACCGGGTATACACCAACGGTCCTATCCAGCAAAGAGCAAACAGGCTCAGTATCATGATCAAGCCTACAATGCTCAATTTAGAGCGGAAAAATCTGCGCAGGACCATTTGTGTAGGGGACATCAGTCGGACATTCTTGTCCAGAGGCTCGTCCTCCTTAACACTTCCCTGCTGATTTTTCACCGTATCCTGATCTTCCACAGCGGAAGCGAGGGTAACGTTTCTGTCTTTTGTTTCTTTTTCCATA
>JAFTMU010000052.1 GCA_017452215.1 Clostridia bacterium | reverse complement strand
GTTTGGCGGAGGGTGTGAGATTCGAACTCACGCGCCCGTGAAGGCAAACGGTTTTCAAGACCGCCTCGTTATGACCACTTCGATAACCCTCCGTGTAAGACTATTAAGTTTTTAGATTTGCGAATTTTTTAGCAAAAGTTTTAGAAGGAATAATTTTCTGCTTCGTCGGGAAGTCGAAAACATCAGACGTAGCAAGGAATTTTGGCACTTTGCAGAAATCCGCGACTGCAAATTTTCAAGCCCGCCTCGTTATGACCACTTCGATACCTCTCCGTAAAAATGATGCACCCTATTGCATCACACCTGAGGAGCTTGGAAACATCCCCCTCCGTATTGATGCAACACCAATGCCCATTCATTTTACCACAACGTGGGAGCGATGTCAAGAACTTTTTTCAAAACGCCACGCAATTTTCCAAAATCCCCGAGGCAGACCTTACTCAAAAGATCAACCTCGGGGAATTTTTCTGTTTCAAAAAGCTTACAGCTCAATCACGTCACCGTCGTTGACAGCACGCAGAGGGATCTTATATCTCGGGTCGCTGACAAAGGCGGCGATCTCCTCACGGCGCCAGGCGGCGTAGTGATTGAAAACAAACTGCTTGGCAAGAGATTTTTGAATGCAGGGCTCCAGATGCTCCGCTTGAATGTGCGCATACTCGCAAACGACCAAATCGATCTCACGTTCGTACGCAACCTTGGGAAAATCGTCATCCTTAAGACGCTCCGAAAGGTCTCCCGTAAAGAGCAGGGTCTTGCCCTCTGCCTCGATCAGGATCGAAAAATGGGGCACTCCCTCGTGGGGCGAGACGGGAATATAGGTAGCTTTGAGCACACCGTCATCGTAGACCGTAGCCGTCTTTCCCTCGGCGGGGATGTGAAAGCGCAAGCGGTCGTGGGGAAAGGGAGTGCCCAAATACGCAGCAACGGCACAGTCACAAAGAGCGTCCGCTTGCTTCTTCTCGGGAAAGAGGATGTCAAAATTCGCATCACCGTAAACGTAATAGCATTGACTCAGTAATGGAAAGATGCCCTGAAAATGATCGCTGTGTCCGTGGGTGATAAAGATCGCCTTGATCTGCGAGGGGCGTTTTCCGTATTTCAATAATAACTCTGCCACGGGAGCACCCGTGTCGATCAGATAAATATCGTCTCCGATTTCCAGCATGGTAGAGGAGCAGTAAGCGTCTGCTCTCGGGCGTACGTCGGCAGTACCGAGAAACGTGATTTTCATACCGTTTTGCTTCCTTTCTCTGTGGGTGGGGTAAGTATAGGATAGCAGTTTTTAGATGGTTTGTCAATCGCAAATTCTCTTTTTAACGGGATTTTATCAAAATTAGACCGTATTTTACAGATCCCCACAGCCCTTGTATTTTGCAAAAGGCAACGAGGATTCCCCAAAAACAAAGCCTTTCCCGTGCAAAACACAGAAATTTTCGCTACGGGATTGACAAAACGGAGTGGTTTGGTATATAATGATAAAATCAGGTAGTGTTTTCATTTATTGAAAAGGACAAGTCGTCAAGATAAGGCTTGGCGGCTGGAAAGGACCGAGAGAATGATGAATAAGAGAATTTCGGATATTTTTGCATCTATGGTGTTCAACGATGACGTGATGAGAGAGCGCCTCCCCAAGGAAGTGTATAAGTCGCTGACCAAGACCGTCGCCACGGGTAGGACCATCGACCCTTCTATTGCGGACGTGGTAGCCAACGCTATGAAGGACTGGGCAGTGGAAAAGGGTGCCACCCACTACACCCACTGGTTCCAGCCGCTGACAGGCGTCACCGCCGAAAAGCACGATGCGTTTATCTCCCCCGTAGGTCCGTGTAAGGTTGTCATGGAGTTTTCGGGCAAGGAGCTGATCCATGGAGAATCCGACGCCTCCTCCTTCCCCTCGGGCGGTTTGCGTGCCACCTTTGAGGCAAGAGGATATACGGCGTGGGATCCCGCTTCCTATGCCTTCGTCAAGGACGGAACTCTCTATATTCCCACCGCATTCTGCTCCTATACGGGAGAGGCGCTGGATAGCAAAACACCGCTTTTGCGCTCGATGGACGCCTTGAATACCCACGCTCTGCGCATTCTTCGCCTCTTTGGCGACATGCAGACCCGCCGTGTGGACATCACCGTAGGCGCCGAGCAGGAGTATTTTATCATTGACAAGAAGATGTACGACCGCCGCAAGGATCTGGTCTATACGGGACGCACGCTGTTTGGCGCTCCCGCTCCCAAGGGACAGGAGCTGGAGGATCACTATTTCGGTCCTCTGAAGACTCGCATCGCCGCATTCATGTCGGATTTGGACGAGGCGCTTTGGACCATGGGCGTCAATGCCAAGACCAAGCATAACGAGGCAGCTCCCGCTCAGCACGAGCTGGCTCCCGTTTACGCCACCGCCAATATCGCCGTGGATCAAAACCTGTTGACCATGGAGTATATGAAAAAGATCGCCGAGCGCCACGGACTTGTTTGCCTGTTGCACGAAAAGCCCTACGAGGGCGTCAACGGCTCGGGTAAGCATAATAACTGGTCCTTGACCGCCAATGGCAAAAATCTGTTGGATCCCGGTAAGACCCCCGAGGAGAATATGCAGTTTTTGTTGATTTTGGCAGCCATCATCAAGGCGGTGGACGACTATCAGGATCTGATGCGTATCTCGGTTGCTCATGCGGGGAATGATCACCGCTTGGGCGCACACGAGGCGCCTCCGGCAATCGTTTCCATCTTCGTTGGCGAGGAATTGAACGCCCTGATTGAGTCCATCGTGGGCGGCAAGGCATATCGGGGCGCAAAGAAGGCAATGATGGATTTGGGCATCCCGTCGGTTCCCGTGTTCCGCAAGGACACCACCGATCGCAACCGCACCTCTCCCTTTGCCTTTACCGGGAACAAATTCGAGTTCCGTATGCTGGGCTCGTCCCAGAATATCGCTCTGCCCAACACTGTTCTCAATACCGCCGTGGCGGAGTCCTTCCGTCAGTTTGCCGACGTGTTGGAAAAGGCAGAGGATTTTGATTCCGCTGTGGCAACACTGATCAAGGAGACCCTTGCGGCTCACAAGCGCATTCTTTTCGACGGTAACGGATATTCCGAGGAATGGGAAAAGGAAGCAGAGGCAAGAGGACTTTTGAATCTGCGCACCTCCGTGGATGCATATAAGACCTTTATGGCACCCAAGAACGTTGCACTGTTCTCGTCTCTGGGGGTTATGAGTGAGACCGAGATGCGTTCCCGTGAGGAGATCTATTTTGAAAACTACGCAAAGATCGTCAACATCGAGGCGCTGACCATGATCGTAATGGCGGCAAGAGAGTACATTCCCGCCGCCGAGAAATATATTGCGTTGGTGGCAGACGCCGCCGCCAAAAAGCGTGCCGTTTGCGAGGAGATCAATTGCGACGTAGAAAAGGAGATTATTTGCCGACTCTCGGAGCTGGTTTCCAAGGCGTATCGTGCTACGGAACGCCTCAAGGAGGAGGAGGCAGCTGCGGCAGCCGTCAAGGACGCTCGCCTGCGTGCAGAGTATTATTGCAACAAGGTTCTTCCTTTGATGAATGAGGTCCGTGCCGCCGTGGACGGCATGGAGGTGCTGGTCAGCTCCGAGCTTTGGCCCGTGCCTACCTACGGAGACATGATGTTCCGTGTGTAAGATATAAAAAAGAGGGGAGCACCAAGTGCGTTTTGACACTTGGCGCTCCCCAAAACCGTTCAGTTGTGCTCAGCCACCCATTTTTGAGCGTTTGCCTTCGACATTCTGCGAATATCCTCTGTGGGGTAGGGAGAAGTCTCGCCACCGGCAACGTAGAGGAAGAAGAGACCGCCCTCGGTCTGATAGAGCGTTTCCTCATAGCCTGTGGGATCGCCCAATTCGCCAACGGTCACCTTTTTGACAACGGTTGCAAGCTCGGTATCGTACAGCTTGCCGCAAATTGTTTTTTTCATTGGTTTTACTCCTTTTTTATGATTGTAATTTTAGTATATCATTTTTTTGGAGATTTTTCAACAAAGATCAAAGAAAAAGCCGGAAAAAAAGAGTTTTTTAAAAAAAGCAGAAAAAACGCTTGACAGAGGGGAATAATTATGATATAATAATCAGCGTCAATTCTGAATATTGGGGTATAGCCAAGCGGTAAGGCACCAGACTTTGACTCTGGCATTCGTAGGTCCGAATCCTGCTACCCCAGCCAACAGAAAAGCCACCCATCGGGTGGCTTTTGTGTTGGCTGGGGTAGCAGCCCCGATTCGCCCTATTCCGTGCCCTTGGCACGGAATGTAGGTCCGCATTTGAGCCGAAAGCCGTCGGGGTGTTTGCACACCAGCGGCTCGGCGAAAAATCTTCAAGTTCGCAAGGCGAACTTGAATACCCTGCGCTTACAAAAGCCACCCATCGGGTGGCTTTTCTGTTGGCTGGGGTAGCAGCCCCGATTCGCCCCATTCCGTGCCCTTGGCACGGAATGTAGGTCCGCATTCGCCGCCCGAAGATCTGCAAGCTGGCTTGCAAGGCGCAGGGCAAATTTGCTCCCCCCAACCATTATTGTAATTTTTTCGGTGTTTCAGTCAGTCCCGCAAGATAGTCGAGCGATACGTTGTAATACCTTGCCAAGGTAATAAAGTGGTGCATGGGGAGCTCCCGCTTGCCGCTCTCGTAGAGTTGATATTGCTGTCTGGAAATATCCAAGACCTGCGCTATATCTTCCTGCTTTTTGTCCTTGTCCTCTCTGAGATCTTTGAGCCGTTGATAAATATACATAATTCTGCCTCATTTCAAGCTTAAAATACAAGCATTCTTCGTTCATTGCTACAATTATACCACTGCATTCAAATAAATGCTTGACAAGCATTCAAATGAATGCTATAATATATTTGCAAACTCCGATTGTCGCCAAAAAACGTTGCTACACAAACCAATTCAAAAAACGCACCGTCAGGATCGACGATGCGTTTTTTCTTCTCAAAAAAAACTCTAAAAACAACCGAAAAAGTCTTGACAACCCGCTTGGGGAGTGCTATAATCTCTTGGATCGATCCCATGAGCCTCTGGAGGATGAACAATGGAGTATCTTTATCTTTTATTTGCCATGGTCTTTTCTGCCATGCTGACCGTTTGCGGACGTGTGTATAACAATAAGAACGCCCAAAGACCCAACGTTTCCCGTCTGTACAACGTGATCGTTCCTGCGGGAGCTACGTTAGGCTGGCTGGTTTTGTACATCATTGATTTTTCCTTTGACCCGGGCGTGCTGATCTATTCGGTGGGATACGGTATTTTTTATACCTTTTTCACCATCGGTATGGTGGGCGCCCTCAAGGTTGGCTCTACGTCCTTGACGTCCCTGGTCAAGCAGGTGTCCCTGGTGGGGGCCTCCGTATGGGGATTCTTCTTTTGGGACGTACCGTTTACCATCGTGTCGGGGGTGGGCATCGTCTGCATCGTGGTCTCCCTGTGCCTGTGCTTGCTTGGGACAGGGAAGGAAAAGCGCTCAGACAGCAAAGGAGAAGCATTCCGTTCAATTCTCAAATGGATCCCGTTTGCACTGCTGATAGCGGCGGGCAACGCAGGCTGTTCTATCATTCAAAAGTATCAGCAGATGGCGTATGCGGGACAGCATAAAAATATGCTCATGCTGTTTGGCGTGTTCTTCTCTCTGATCGTGTCTCTTGTCTTGGCTTGGCGAGAGGACCGCACCTATTGGAGAGCTGCGCTCAAGGATACGTGGGAGTTTCCATGCCTCGCAGGATTGAGCAGCGCCATATCCAACGTGTTCGTCCTGCTTTTGGTCAATTCCACCATGTCCCCGGCGGTTATTTATCCGGGCGTTGCGGTGGGAGGCTTGATCCTGACGATCTTTGCATCCAGATTTTTGTTTCGGGAGCGCTTGCGACCGATGCAATGGTGCGGAATCGCCGTAGGCTGCGTTGCTCTTGTTTTGCTCAACTTATAGACCATACAGCAAGGGGCTGTCTCAAATTGCAAATTTGAGACAGCCCCCCCCTTGTTGATATTCCTATCTCAAAGCACCAGCGAGGGCGCCGTGTAGATTCTTCCGGCAAGCTCCTGGTTGAGCATATAGAGGCTCTTGGGATCCGAACCGAACAGCTCCATTTTGGAGATCATATCGTTGGCGTTGGTCTCCTCCTCGCCCTGCTCCTTGACGAACCAGTCAAGGAACTGCATGGTGCGAAAATCTCTGACGTCATAAGCGGCGCCGTAGATGTCGTTGATCAGCGAGGTGACGTACATCTCGTGCTCCAAGCCTGCTTGCAGGACGTCCATATGGCTGTGAAAGACCTTGTCGGGCTTTGCGATGGCGTCCAATTCCACGGGCATATTTTCATTTTGCAGATAGGTGTAAAAGAGCATTGCGTGATCTCTTTCCTCCTGCGCCTGGATCATATACCAGTTTGCAAAGCCGTCCAACCCCTTGGCTTTGAAGTAGTTGGAAAAATCCAGGTAGAGATATGCCGAGTAAAATTCCTTGTTGATCTGCTGATTCAAGAGCTTGTGAACCTTTTTGTTTAACATTGTATTTTCCTCCGTTCATTGCGTTGATTTTGTTTTCTGTATACAGTATACCACAAAAATGGATCCATTTCTGTTGAATATTCAACAAAATGAAAATTATTCTAAAATTTTTCCGTCGGTGGAGACGACCACCACCTGCCAGGGGATAAACTTTCCGCTGGCTAAAATCGCCCGCTTGGCGGCGTTCTCGATCCCTTGACAGCAGGGAACCTCCATGCGAAGGATCTTGACGCTTTTGATGTCGTTTTCCCGAATGATATGCGTCAGCTTTTCGGTGTAATCTCCCTCGTCAAGCTTGGGGCAACCGATCAGCGTAATGTGATTGCGCATGAAATCGGCGTGAAAGCTGCCGTAAGCATACGCCGTGCAGTCGGCGGCAATGAGCAGATTGGCGCCGTCAAAATAGGGGGCATTGGGAGGGACGAGCTTGATCTGGCAGGGCCATTGCATCAGCTGACTTGGCGCAGCTCCGGTGCGCTCCGTGGGGGCGGGGGCGGCGTCCCGTGTGATGGCTTTGGCACGGGTGCCGGGGCAAGCGCAGGGAGTCGCCTCCGAGCGTTGCATTTTTGCACGGTGAACGGCGGCCTCGTCGTAGGAGGGCGCCTCTCGCTCCTCAAAAGTGATGGCTCCCACGGGACAGGCGGGAAGGCAATCGCCAAGCCCGTCGCAAAAATCCTCACGGACAAGGGTCGCCTTGTCGTTGATCATTTCAATAGCTCCCTCGTGGCAGGCGGTAGCGCAAGCGCCGCAGCCGTTGCATTTTTCTTGATCAATTTTTATCATTCTTCTGATCATAACAGTTTCTCCTTACGAAAAGCATTTGCCGTCCTTGCAATCCGCAACGTCGTCAAAGCGATAGCAGAGCTCGTTGGGGCATTGATCGTTCTTCAAAAATCCAACGATATTCGTCACCGTAGTTTCGGCGATGTTTTCCAGTGCCTCCTCGGTCAAAAAGGCTTGGTGAGAGGTCACGATCACGTTGGGCATGGAGATCAGACGGGCAAGGGTGTCATCCTCCATGATATGCCCCGAGTTGTCCTCAAAGAACAGATCGGATTCCTCCTCGTAAACGTCTAGGCACGCAGCTCCCACATGCCTGGATTTGATCCCGTTCAGCAACGCCTCGGCATCTACCAAAGCGCCTCTGGAGGTGTTGATCAGGATCACGCCCTTTTTGCATTTTTCAAGAGCGGCGGCATCGATCATGTGGTAGGTGTCCTCGGTGAGGGGGCAGTGCAGGGAGATGATATCACTCTGCGCAAAGAGCTCGTCGGTGTCAACGTAGCGAACGGTACCGTCCCGCTGCAGCTCCCGAACGGGGAACTTGTCATAGGCGAGGATCTTCATGCCAAAGCCTCGACAGATGTCAATGAGCACCCGTCCGATCTTTCCCGTTCCGATCACACCAATGGTCTTGCCGTGCAGATCAAAGCCCGTAAGTCCCGTCAGGCTGAAATTGAACTCCTTGGAGCGGATATATGCCTTGTGGATACGGCGGATCGAGGTCAAAAGCAGGGCGATAGCATGCTCGGCAACCGCATAAGGGGAATAGGCGGGCACACGCAGCACGTGCAGCTTCCCGTAAGCGTATTTCATATCCACGTTGTTAAAGCCTGCGCAGCGCAGAGCAAGAACACGCACGCCCAAGGCATGGAGCTTGTCGATCACGGGAGCATCCACGGTGTCGTTGACGAATGCGCAAACGGCATCAAAGCCCCGACAAAGCTCGGCAGTGTCAGCGTTGAGCTTGGCTTCAAAAAATTTAAACCTGACCCCATACGCCTCCCCGTATTTTTCAAACGAGGGCTTGTCGTAGGGCTTTGCATCAAAAAAAGCAACTTTCATTTTTTATTCCTCCTCTTGACTTTCTGACCCCATTATAGTATAATTGCAGTGGAATTTCTGTTGAATTTTCAACAAACGGAGAAAAACAATGATCAAATATATGGAAATTTTAAAAAAATGTCCTCTTTTTGAGGGGATCCAGGAAAACGATCTTCAAAAAATGCTTCACTGCCTGGGAGCAAAGCAGGCGAGCTTTGATAAAAAGTACACCGTGTTTTCCGAGGGCTCCAAGGCAAAATATATCGGCATCGTGCTCTCGGGCTCGGTGCAGGTCAGCCAGGTGGACTATTACGGGAACAGGAGCATTCTGACCAACGTCCACACGGGGGAGGTGTTTGCCGAGGCGTTCGCATGCGCCTCGGTGGAGGCATTGCCCGTTTCAGTGATCGCCAACGAGGCAAGCGAGATCCTTTTGATCGATTGCGCCCACATTTTACACACCTGTCAGAACGGCTGCGGATTCCATCATCAACTGATCTATAATTTGATGAAGGATCTTGCCAAAAAGACCATACAGTTCCATGAAAGAGTAGAGGTGACCTCCAAGCGCACCACCAGAGAAAAGCTGATGACCTATCTGATGCTTTGCGCCAAAAAGGAGGGCAAGAACAGCTTTGAGATCCCCTTTGACCGCCAGGAGCTTGCCGATTATCTTGAGGTAGAGCGCAGCGGTCTTTCCTCCGAGATCGGAAAGCTGCAAAGGGAAGGCGTCCTGTATAGCCGAAAAAAGCAGTTTCGATTGCTGTGAGTGTGGGAATTTTGGAGAAAAGGAGCAGAGAATGAGATACAGTCATACCGTCAAGGGGAGATTCCTTTCTCGCCCCAACCGCTTTATCGCTCACGTGGAGGTGGAGGGAGAGGTGCAGATCTGTCACGTGAAAAATACGGGGCGCTGTCGGGAGCTTTTGCTTCCGGGAGCAACGGTCATATTGGAGAAAAGCCAAAACCCCAACCGCCGAACGGCATACGATCTGGTGGCGGTTTACAAGGGCGAGACCCTGATCAATATGGATAGCCAAGCCCCCAACGCCGTGCTTGGAGAATGGTTGCAGACCACCGACTATTTCGGTAAGCTGACCAAGATCCAACCCGAGTGCAGCTTTGGAAGCTCCCGCTTTGATTTCTATTTGGAGACTGCCGAGCAAAAGATCTTTGCAGAGGTCAAGGGCGTGACCCTGGAGAAGGATGGCGTGGTCTCCTTTCCCGACGCCCCCACGCAACTAGGGGTCAAGCATATCTATGTGCTGATCGAGGCGAAGAAGCAGGGATACGGCGCCTATCTTTTTTTCGTGGTCCAGATGCAGCACTGTACTCGCTTCGAGGCGAATCGCAGGACCGATCCTGCCTTTGCCGACGCCCTGGAACAGGCGAAGGCGGCAGGCGTCACCGTCTGCGTTCTCACCTGTCACACCCGGGAGGATCTTTTAGAGATCGATACCTTTTTAACCCCAACAGAGGGCTGACCGTTCATTCGGTCGGTTCAGACTGTAGACAAACCCTGTTATAAAAGGGACAGTTTGTTAAAGCGTATAAACTTTTTAGACGCTTTTTCTTTGCAGAAAAGAGGCGCAAAGAAAAAGCTTGGCAAAAAGAAACGCCGTAAGGGGAATTTCGCCCGTTGCGACGGGCGAGGAGGGCTACTCGCCCTCCACCCCGCAAGCTTTTGAAAAAGCTTGACCAAAACTTTCGTCAAAATCATAGTGCTGATTCCCTTGTCAGCAATCTAGGCTGACCGTTCATTCGGTCAGCTTTTTTTGCACCAAAAAATCAAATTAACAAAACGCAAACATTTCATCAACAAAACACCAAACAGGAT
>JAFTMU010000395.1 GCA_017452215.1 Clostridia bacterium | reverse complement strand
GCATTAGCTTCCCACGCTTACATCCGTCCCGATGCCGCCGCAACGGGGGAGATCCTGTTTGACGTTGTTAAGGTGTTGGCAACGGACGAGAAAATATCCATCAGTGATTCCTTGTGCATTGCGCTTTATGCTGCCATCAGCGGGGATACGGGGGGATTCCGCTATTCCAACGTCACTCCCAAGACGCATTTGCGTGTGGCAGAGCTGTTGGCAAGCGGTATCGATCACGCCCGGGTGAATCGGCTGTTGTTTGACAATAAAAGCATGGAGCAGCTGCGTGCGCAGTCGGCGGGGATCTCCAATCTGCGGCTCTTTGATGAGGGCAGAGTGGCGGTGATCACCTTTCCGTATGCGCTGAAGGTGGCGTTGGGACTTGAGGACGAGGATCTGAGCTCGCTTGTGGATACGGCTCGCTCGGTTGCGGGAGTGCAGGTGGCGATCTGTATTACCCAGCCTGCCGCCGAGGGAAAATTCCGTGCCTCGGTGCGTTCCTCCTGCGATTTTGACGTTTGCGCTCTGTGCCAACGCTTTGGCGGCGGCGGACATATCCGTGCGGCGGGATGCACTCTCACGGCAGAGGACATTCACGAGGCAATGAAAAAAATCCTGGACGCTATCGATTTTTCTCTTTTACATGAATAAGCTACCTCCTTTTCGGGAAATCCTTTCAAGGAAACCGGAAAGGAGGTTTTTATGATGCAAGGAAAAAGAATACTTATTGCATTTTTAGTTTTGTCATCGGTTCTGCTGTTCGTCGGGCTCATGCCCGTTCATGGAGAAGCGGAGATCTATGACACCGTGGTACGTCTGCACGTGTTGGCAAACTCGGATTCAGCGGAGGATCAGGCGTTGAAACTGGAGGTCAGAGATGCTGTCCTCGGTCTTACGGCGCCTATGCTGGAGGGGTGCAAGACACAAGAGGAGGCACTTTCGCTTTTGGAGGAGCACATGGACGAGCTGCAAGTGGCGGCAGAGGCGGTGATCCGGGCGAAAGGATACGATTATCCCGTGCATATTGCCCTTGGCTTGGAGGAATACCCGGAGCGGAATTACGACAGCTTTTGCTTTCCCGGGGGAGAATACACCTCTATGCGGATCTGCATCGGGGAAGCCGAGGGGCAGAATTGGTGGTGCTGTCTCTTTCCGCCTCTGTGTCTCGGCGCCGCAACGGTGTCCAATCAAGATGCCGAGGACGCCTGTATCTCCGTGGGCTTGACGCCCTCCCAGTATAAGATCATTACCGAGACCGAAAAGCCCGTCTATCGGGTGCGCTTCCGCCTTTTGGAGTTGTTCCAAAGCTGGTGGTGAGGGGGTAAAAGGGGAAAAGAATAATTGCGGGGGAGAAACTTTTCGAGAAAAGTTTTCTCCCCCGCACCCCCTTTTCAAAAGCTTTTGAAACGTGGGGGTATGGAAACGTAATTTGTTATTGCTCTGCATTATTTGTTCGTGCGGTGACTGTAAGGGAATGTCTCTGCGCTATTCCATAGAATATCTCCCACAAGTTTTTTCAGATCACCAATCAAAAAAATCTACTCATTTAGCCTCCCCCTCGGGAAAGGCTCATATTGGTACGGGCGATTCACGAATCGCCCGTTTAAGGGAGTGCGGATTTTTTAGGGCGGGGCGTTCGTGAACGCCCCCTACAAGGTTGGCGGGACAGAGAGCGTTGAATTTTGATAAAGTGGATTTTTATAGGCGATGTGACATTTATTGTGGAGGGCTATTGGTAATCGTTTGTGGATCCCTGCGTCGCCTGCCGCAAAGCGGCGGTTCCTTGGTTTTGGATCGGCTTGCTTCGCTCCCTCTCCAAGACTTCGATTGCGGGGGTGTCTCAAATGCGTTTCGCATTTGGTCGACACCCCCCTGGTTTTTGCTTTGCGGCTTGACGCCGCAATTTTCGTCCATAATTTGACCGTATTT
>JAFTMU010000394.1 GCA_017452215.1 Clostridia bacterium | reverse complement strand
TGCTCTATTTTTTCTTCTTTTTGTTTTTCTTTTCCAAATGGCGGCGCATCAGCTCCTCGCCGTCCTTCCGAGCGCCCTCGTTCATGGTCTGATGCAAGGACTCGAACTTATCGTCCATGCGGTTGACCCAGTCAAAGCGGGAGCGCTTCGGTGTCACCTCCTCGTCCCCTGCGGCGCAAATGTTTTTGTTACAGGAGAGCAAAAGAAGCAGGTTGCAGAATGCGCAGATCAGATTGAGCAGATTCACCGACAGGGTCAGATACGGGCGAAGCCACTCGGAGGCGGGAAACTGTCCCACGATATAGACGCAGGCGTAGATCCCTACGAACAGCGTATTACGCACGGCGGCGGAGGTGATCTTGGGAAGTCCCACCTCCATGGAAAGCATACGAATGCCGTATAGCATTGCAAACTGAAAGCAGATCAACAGCAAAAAGCTCGTCCATCCAAGTCCGACGGTAAAGCCCGTCCCCCAAAAGGGGATATCCCATAAAAGCCATGTAAAGATTTCCTTCACACATTCCAGCACCGCCGTCACGGAAAGAGGAAGTGTCAGAATTGCCGCAATGGAAAAGGAGCTTTGAAACCGACGCAGCTGCAAAAGCCCGTAAAGCATCAAAAGATACCCAATGAGCAAAGCAAACGGACCAACGCCTACGGAGCTTGCCAGAATATACAGGAGGAATACCGTCAAATATCCCATCAAAAGATAACCGAATCCCATAAGCGCCTCGTATCAGTTCCCTTGATTTTGCGTGCGCATGCAGCAATTCTTATACTTTTTGCCGCTGCCACAGGGGCAAGGATCGTTTCGTCCCACCGATGCCGAATCCTTGACCACGGTGGTTCCCTGAGGACGGCGAATGAGGACCTTTTTCCGCTCTCCTCCGCCAAAGCCTGCGGTGACGGGATTTGCCACCTGGACACGCTCCGTCGCCTGCGGACGGGGAGTGACGGAAAGAATGGTACGCACGGTATTCTGACGGATGTCGTCCACCATGGCGTCAAACATATCCGCACCCTGAATGCGGTACTCGGTAACGGGATCTCTTTGGGCATAGGACTGCAATCCCACGGTGCTCTTCAATTCGTCCATGGCGTCGATATGCTCCATCCACGCAGTATCGACCTGGCGGAGTAGGATCGCTCTTTCCACCTCACGGAAGGTTTCATTTCCAAAGAGCTCCTCCTTCTCCCTGTACCGTTGCATCGCACGGTCACACAGCGTCTCTGCAACGTCCTCCACGTTGATGCGCCGACGCTCCTCACTGTCAAATTTAAAATCCGTTTCGGTTGTCAAAAGACCGAGATAATGGGCACGCAGACCGTCAAAATCCCAATCCTCTACGGTCTCGCCACGCAAATAGGTCTGTACCGTTCCCTCCACGGTGGAGGTCAGCATTTTGATGATGGTTTCCGAAATATCCTCGCCGTCCAGCACCTCTCCTCTTTGCTTGTAGATAATGGAGCGCTGCTGATTCATCACGTCGTCGTAGGCAAGCACGTATTTACGGCGCTTGAAGTTGTTTTCCTCAATCCGCTTTTGCGCATTCTCAATGGCGCCCGAGAGGATCTTTGCATCAATGGGCATATCCTCGGGAAGCTTGAGGGCACTGATCACGCCCTGCAAGCGGTCGGTGCCGAACAGGCGCATCAAATCGTCCTCCATGGACAGGAAGAAGCGGGATTCACCGGGGTCACCCTGACGCCCCGCACGGCCACGGAGCTGGTTATCGATCCGTCGGCTCTCGTGCCGCTCGGTGCCCAAAATAAAGAGTCCTCCCGCTTCCTTGACCTTCTTTGCCTCGGGCTCGATCTCTTTTTTGTATTTTTCCACCAGCTCACGGAAGATCCTGCGAGCCTCGGTGATCTCCACGTCATCGCTTTCGGTAAAGCCTGCCGAGGCGGCAATCGCCTCCTCGGAGATTCCCATGGAGCGCATATCCGCCTTTGCCATGAATTCGGGGTTACCGCCAAGCAGAATGTCCGTACCTCTGCCCGCCATGTTGGTGGAAATGGTGACGGCACCGCTCTTGCCTGCCTGCGCCACGATCTCCGCTTCCTTTTCGTGATATTTTGCGTTGAGCACCGTGTGAGGGATCCCCGCCTTTTTCAATCGCAGGGAAAGCGCCTCGGATTTGTCGATGGAGACCGTACCCACCAAAACGGGCTGCCCCTTGGCGTGGCACTCCTGTACCTGCTTGACGATCGCCTGATATGTCCCCTCCATGCTGCGGTAAACGGCATCGGAGCGATCACGGCGGATCATGGGCTTGTTGGTGGGGATCTCCACCACG
>JAFTMU010000051.1 GCA_017452215.1 Clostridia bacterium | reverse complement strand
TTTTTGTGCCGGGAATTTGCGTTTTTCGTTTGCAAGTACGATCAAATACGGTCAAATCATGGACGAAAATTGCGGCGTCAAGCCGCAAAGCAAAAACCAGGGGGGTGTCGACCAAATGCGAAACGCATTTGAGACACCCCCTGTTTGTATCGGAAGCCTTGCGGCTGTTATTTCATCACATTCAAATATATGATAAAATCCCTGTCGGATCGAAACTGTTGCAATTACTTTGCGTAATCGACGGTACGGGTCTCACGGATCAGATTCAGCTTGATCTGTCCCGGATACTTGACCTCGTCCTCGATCTTCTTTGCCATTTCACGAGCGATCAGCTTCATATCCTCGTCGCTGACGATCTCGGGCTTGACCATGACACGGATCTCACGTCCCGCCTGAATTGCGAACGCCTTCTCCACGCCACGGAAGCCAACGGCTACCTCCTCCAGCTTTTGCAAGCGCTTGATGTAGTTTTCCATGTCCTCACGGCGTGCGCCCGGACGTGCTGCAGAAACCGCATCAGCCGCCTGTACCAAAACTGCGATGATGGTATGAGGCTCTACATCGTTATGGTGTGCCTCAACTGCGTGAATGATCTCGGGGTTTTCCTTATACTTTTTCAGTGCGTTAACGCCAAGCTCAACGTGGGAGCCCTCCATGTCCTGCGGGAACGCCTTACCGATATCGTGCAAAAGTCCTGCACGTCTCGCAGCGGTTCCGTCAACACCAAGCTCGTCTGCCATGATGCCTGCAAGCCATGCTACCTCGATGGAATGCTGCAACACGTTTTGTCCGTAGCTGGTGCGGTAACGCAATCTACCCAACAGCTTGATCAGGTCGGGATGGATTCCGTGTACACGGACCTCAAAGGTTGCTCTTTCACCTGCCTGCTTGATGACGGCGTCCACTTCCTTGCGGGATTTTTCCACCATTTCCTCAATGCGGGCGGGGTGGATACGTCCGTCGGCAATCAGCTTTTCCAGCGCAAGTCTCGCCACCTCACGGCGGACGGGATCAAAGCCCGAAATAGCGATCGTCTCGGGGGTATCGTCGATGATCAGCTCAACGCCCGTCAGGGTCTCCAGCTTTTGGATGTTTCGTCCCTCACGTCCGATGATACGCCCCTTCATTTCCTCGTTGGGCAGTGCCACAGCCGAGATCGTTGCCTCGGTGACGTGGTCAGCCGCACATCTTTGAATTGCCAAGGAAAGCAAATTTCTTGCCTTTGCGTCTGCCTCGTCCTTGAATTGGCTTTCCAATTCGTCCAGACGCTGCGCCATTTCGTGCCTTGCCTCGGATTCTACCCGATCCAAAAGCTCCATCTTGGCTTGCTCGGCAGTATAGCCCGAAATCTCCTCCAAACGAGTCAAATGCTTGCTCAAAACAACGCTGATCTCCTCACGGAGCGCATCGTTCGCCTTGAGCTTTTCATCCAGCTGCTCATTCTTGCGCTCCAAGGTTTCGGTCTTTTTGTCAAGAGCCTCCTCCTTTTGATTCAAGCGGCGCTCCTGACGGGAAACCTCGCTGCGGCGTTCCTTCAGCTCTCGCTCGGTCTCGTTGCGCAGACGAAGAACCTCTTCCTTGCCTTCGAGAAGGAGCTCCTTCTTTTTTGCCTCGGCATCCTTTTGGCTGTCGTCCAGGATTCGCTTTGCTTCCTTTTCGGCAGAGCCGATCTTCTTTTCGCCAATGCTTTTGCGAATAAGGAAACCGACGCCCAAACCGATGACCAAGGCGGCTGCTGCGGCAACAATCAAATGCCACAATTCAAACATACTTACACCTCCCTATATTTTTTATTCTTGTTTATGTATGAAAAAAGCACAAATTGTGCGAGTATATCATACTTTGTTTATTATACACTTATTTTACTCCCTTGTCAAGACCTGACGGCTGATTTTTTTGTGAAGAGAAAAAGAAAATCCTCATATAGCAAAAAGACTTCTCGTTTGTCAAGCAAGAAAAAGAGCGCTCTTGCGATGCCCTGTCGGGGCAATGCGCAAGAACGCTCACTTTATCTATCCTTAGATCATTCCTCGCTGAACACCACGGTGATATCGGGGTGAAGCTGGAGAATGGATGCGGGAATCTCGGGGGTAATAGGTCCGAAGAACGCCTTTTGAACAATGTCCTTCTTTGCCTTTCCGTTTGCGATCAAAAGGATCTTCTTTGCCTGCATAATGGAGACCATACCCATGGTAACCGCCTGTCTCGGCACTTGATCCTCATTTTCAAAGAAGCGGGAGTTGGCACGAATGGTAGACTCGTGCAGATCGACCACGTGGGTGCTCTTGACAAACACGTCTGCGGGTTCATTGAAGCCGATGTGTCCGTCTACACCGATTCCCAGCAGCTGCAGATCGATTCCGCCCAAGCGTCCGATGCGGGCATCGTATTCGGCACACTCCTTTTCCAAATCCTCAGCGCAGCCGTTGGGAACAAAGGTGTTCTCACGGTGAATGTTGATGTGATCGAAGAAATTGGTTTGCATAAAGTGGCGGTAGCTTTGCTCGTCGCTCTCACAGAGTCCCACGTACTCGTCAAGGTTAACGGTGGTGACACCCGAAAAATCAACGTCGCCCTTGTTATACCAATCGGTCAATTGGCGATAGACCCCCAGGGGAGAGGATCCCGTGGCAAGACCGATGACGCTCTGGGGCTTCATAATGATTTGCGCAGAGATAATGTTGGCAGCCTGACGGCTTAGCTTTTCGTAGCCGGAAACAGTGATGAATTTCATTGAGTTCTTTTCCCTTCGTTCTATTTTTGCTTCATTTTTCTTTTCGTTGATACGGAAGGTGCCCGGAGGCGCCCCCATGACACGGCGAAAGACCGTGCTGAAATAATTTTGATCGAAATAACCAAGCGCTGCAGCAACCTCGCCCACACGCATACCCGCCTGCAATTGCTCGGCGGCGTAGCGCATCTTCATTTCGGTAAAATACCGTGCCACGCCCATGCCCGCATAGCGGGTGAAGATCTTTTTCAGGGCGGAAAGGCTGATATTACATAGAGAGGCGATCTCCTGTGCGCTGAGATGCTCCCTCATATGTGCGTGCAGGACATTGACGATCTCGGCATAGCGTAACGCCGAGGGCAACGTAGGACGGACGGCAACCTCACCGCCGTTTTTGCTCAGCTCCAAAAGCCAAAGCTCCAAGCGGATACGAGTCTCATTGAGCAGGGTACGGTCGTTATTTTCCAAGCCTCGGGCGGTATCGTCGCAGATGCTTGCCAGCTCTGCCTGCTCCTCCTCGGTCAATTGCAGAACACGGGAGCCGAAGCTGGGCAGCGCCGCTGCGTAAAAGGACAGATTGCGCACGTGGGGAAAGCTTTCAAACTCCGACCAGATGCGGTGGAATTCCTCGGGATAGTGGATCAGGATCTGTCCTCGGGACAAGGTATAGACCTCATCCTCTGCCGTAATGCCCACGGTCCCCTCCGACACAAAGACAAGCTCATAAAACGGGTGTCTCTCCCCGCTGAAATCATGATTCTGTTCGAACAGGCGATTCAAGGATCTGTGAAACGCCAAAATATCGGGACACCTGGCAATACCGCAATCGGTCAAGGTGCTCACCGAATTCTCATGATTGTTTTGAACCGTTTTCAAAGGTTTAATGTCCATTTCCATATATCCATTTGCTTTTAGATATATTATAATATAATTTGGTACGCAAAATAATCATATCATAATCAAAAATGAAAATCAAGTATTTTCCCCCATTTTATAGAAGATTGCTCGAAAATCCAAGATTATGAAGCCGTTGAAAGGAAAAACGACATGAACGAGCTTGCACATATTCTGGAGCAATTCGGCGTAACCGCCAATGCGCTCCCCTACGGAAACGGTCACATCAACCGCACCTATTTGGTAGATAGTACCCCCCGTGTCATTTTACAACGCATCAACACCGACGTCTTTCAGCACCCTCGCCAAGTCATGGAAAACGTGATGGAGGTGACCTCATATCTGAAAGAAAGGATCAGGGAAAACGGAGGAGATCCGAGCCGTGAAACACTGACCTTTTTGCGTACGAAGGGGGGGCTTCCCTATTACGAGGACAGCGACGGCAGCTATTACCGTGCATACTACTTTGTGGAAGATGTGATCTCGCTTGAGAGCGCCGATACCCCGGAGGAATTTGCCCAGGCAGCCCATGCATTCGGAAAATTCCAAAGAATGCTCTCCGCTTTCCCCGCAGAAAAGCTGCATGAGACCATCGAGCTGTTCCACGATACCGAGAACCGCTATCGCCAATTTGAACAAGCCCTTGGGGAGGACCGTGTAGGACGTGCGGCAAGTGTAAGTGGGGAGATCGGATTTGCCCTCTCCCATAAAAAATATGCTTCCCTTATCACCGATGCCATCAAGGAGGGCTCGGTGCCTGTGCGTGTGACGCACAATGACACAAAGCTCAACAACGTTCTCCTGGATCCCGTAACCAAAAAAGGAATCTGCGTGATCGACCTTGACACCGTGATGCCCGGATCTATGCTCTACGATTTCGGTGACGCCCTTCGTTTTGGCGCTTCCACCGCCTCGGAGGACGA
>JAFTMU010000393.1 GCA_017452215.1 Clostridia bacterium | reverse complement strand
GGGTGCCGACGCCGTTTGCAAGGGGTGGAGAAATCAAAAGGATTTTGATTACGAATTGCACATGGCGGATTGGAACCGTGCGCACAATCCTTCGTTCAGAACCGAATTGATCTACGCTAAAAATCAGCATTTGCACCTGAGCTCCACCTTGGTCAGGGAGCGTCTGCGGACGGATACGGAATGGGAGGAGCTGTTGCATCCCGATGCCGTAGCCATTATACGGGAAATGATAGAGAACAGGAGGAATCAATGATGAATCTGCATAACGTAAAGCAATCGATGATGACGGGAGCGGTCTCCTATACTATTTTCGGAGTGCTCATCGGGATCCTTTTGATCCTGATCCCGACGGAGTTTTTGTTGAATCTTGTCTTTTTGCTGATGGGCATTTTGACACTGATCTTTAATCTGCCGTCCTTGCTCTTGGGGTTGGGTACGATCTCTACTCCTCGGGGAAAGGCAACGCTGATCCTGTCCTCCGTTTCGGTGGCGATCGGGCTTTTGATGATCTTTTGGCACAACAGTCTGCTTTTGATCCTGTTGGGCGTTTATATGCTCCTTTTGCCTGTGATCAATATCATTCTGGCGCAGGATCGCTACGGGAGATTGAAAAACGAGCTGCCCAAGCTGATCCTGGGTCTGGTGCTCCTGTTATTGGGACCTGCCAACACGCTGGATATTTTGTTTGATATTGCGGGTGGCGTGGTGATCGTTTTGAGTGTGATCTATTTGATCTCCGTGTATTTTTTGATGCGCAAGCATCAGAATACGCCCGGCGCCCGTGTGTTCGTTGACACTGACGGGAATGGAACGGTGGACGCTGTATACGTGGATACTACGGGAGACGGGAAAGCGGATACCTCTACCCGTTACAACGAAAAGCAATGAACCGCTATAAAAAGCTGTTTTCCAATACGGTCATTTTAGGGATCGGAACCTTTGGCTCTAAAATCTTAGTGTTTCTTTTGATGCCGCTTTATACTGCCTGGCTTACCACCGAGCAGTTTGGGGCGGCGGAGATGATCACCAGCATTGCCAATTTTCTGATTCCCATTGCCTGTGTTGGTGTCAGCACGGGGATCTTTCGGTTTGTGGCAGACAGGGAAGCCGATCAGGAAGCGGTCTTTTCCAGCAGTATTGCTCTGCTGGGTGTGGGGCTTGGCGGATTTTTGATCCTTTCTCCCTTTCTTCTCCTGATCGATTATTGCAGGGAATATCTGTGGCTGATCGTTTTGTACGTGCTGTTTGCCGATATTCAAGCGGTATGTGCACAGTACGTGCGTGGGATCGACAGGACCGCCTTGTACGTGGGCGGACAGGGAATACTGAATACCGCTTTGACGGTGCTGTTTAACGTGATCTTTTTGTGGGGCTTTCATTTGGGAGTGACGGGATACGTGCTCTCGGTGATCCTTGGTAATATTCTGACCACGGTGTTTTTCGTTTGGAGAGCAAGGCTGTGGCGTGTATTCCGTCCCTCGAAGGTTGAAAAGCGTTTGATGTGGGAGATTTTGTGCTTTGCGCTCCCTATGGTGCCTACGACCATTTGTTGGTTGATCACCGATCTGTCAGACAGAGGAATGGTGACCTATTTTTGGGGGGAGAGCGCCAACGGGATCTATTCCGCCGCCTACAAGATCCCCACGATCGTGACCTTGATCGCAAGCGTATTTTTGCAGGCCTGGCAGTTCTCGGCGGTTGCCGAGGCGAAGGATGAAGCGGAGTGCTGCCGATTTTACTCCCGTGTGTTTTCGGGCTTTTTGTCAGTGATCATGATCGGGGCTTCGGGCTTGATCCTGTGCTCTCGATTCCTTACGG
>JAFTMU010000392.1 GCA_017452215.1 Clostridia bacterium | reverse complement strand
CTGCTTGCAAAGGTGATAATGTTCCACCGTTGGGTGCTCCAAGGGTCCCACGTGGTCGGAGGAAAGATTGGTAAAAACAGTGGTGCAGAGCTTGGTTCCGTCGGCACGGTACTGCATGAGTGCCTGTGAGGAGATCTCCACCACGGCGGCACGCATGCCGCTTTGCTCCATGTGAGCCAATGCTTCTTGCAGTGTTACGGCATCGGGGGTGGTGTTTGCAATATCCTTATGTACGTCACCGTAGCGGACGCCGTTGGTGCCGATGTATCCCGTGGGAATGCCGTTTTGGTTCAGAATATGCAGGAGTAATTCTGCCGTGGTGGTTTTTCCTTTTGTTCCCGTAATGCCCACGACCTGCATTTTTTGTGAAGGATCGCCGTAAAAACGGCAGGCGAGACGGGCGAGCATCTTGCGGGTACAGTCACACAAAAGAACAGTGGCACCCTGGGGGAGAGAAAGCGGGCGCTCCGCTACAAAGAAGCGGCACCCGTTCTCATATGCCCGAGGGGCAAGCTCGTGTCCGTCGGCGTGCGCTCCCTTGATGCAAACAAAAACGCTGCCGCCGTCGGCAAGAGAGGTGCGCTCTGTCACACGAAGGATCTCCTGCTTTGAAAGCACCGCCTCTCCAAAAAAGGGAGAGAGCAATTCACGGGCGGTCATTTTTTTCGCCTCCCAAAAACGCATCTGCAAAGCCAACAGGCTCTTTCCCCATTTCTAAAATGGTCCGATATGCCAGGACCTCCAAGGAATCAATAAAGATCTCCTCGCAAAGCCCGTCCTTTTTTAACAGGGAGAGCTCGGTGCACCCAAGCACCAAGCGCTGACATCCTCGTTTGGAAAGAGACTCGGATACCTCCAAAAATTTTTGCTTGTCCACGGGACGATTCTGCTTGATCCCGTCGTAGATCACCGAGGTCAGGATCGCTTGCTCCTCCTTGGTGGGGAGAATGCAACGAATGCCTTTTTCCTCGCATTGACGCTGATAAGCTCCCGAATAGACCGTGCCCTCCGTGGCAAGAAGCCCAAAGGAGGAAACGCCGATATGTAAAAGATGTCCTACGGTTTCCTCAATGATATTCAATATCGGGACGCCGCAGGCAGCACTGATACCGTTGTAAAAATAATGGGCGGTGTTGCAGGGGATCACGATCAGATCCGCCCCCGCACGCTCCAGCCGTCCTGCCTCCTCCAACATAACGGGGAGGGGATCCTCCTTTGATTGCCCGAGAATAAACGCCGTGCGGTCGGGGGTGGTAGCACGGCTGGAAACGATCATATCAATGTGATCACTGTCACGGGCGGCCTTGGTATGGCGACCAAGCAGCTCGCAAAAATAGACCGTGGACATAGGACCCAAGCCCCCGAGGACACCGAGCAATTTGTGATTCTGATTCATATCGGCTCCTCCTTTCTTTTGGGCACAGGCATTTCCTCGCCAAACCATACCCGATACATTTCTGCCTTGTCGGCAATGACAAAGCGGCTTTCCAACGCCTCGCATTCTCTCCATACCATGCCCGCATATTCCTCGGTGCAGGGAATGAGGTAGAGGATTACGTCGGCATTGCCTAACTGCTCCGCAAAATCGTTCAGCGCCTGGATCAGGAGCCTTTGATCGGTGGTGCGGCGAATGACGTGAAATTTCATACACAGGGAAAGACGCATGGCAAGGGGGATCTTATCGCAAAACACGTGGGACACCACGCCGTACTGTCGGTACATACGGTGCGCCGTTTCGCTGACCTCGGGGGAGATGCCAAGCAGCACAGGCACCAATTCGCCCGAAAGCACGTCCGCCATGATAAAATCCATACCCAAAGCTCCTTTCCAAGTCGTTGATTTTATTATACCATATTCCCATAAAAAAAGAAAGAGGAAGAAAAAAATAGTTTCGGAATTTTTTGGAAATCCCTTGCAATACGCCGCTTTTTCATATATAATGTAAAGGATGAAAAAAGGAATGTGACGAAGAATGAAAAAAGAGAAGATCTACCGTGTGTTTTCCCATCTGCCCGAGCTTGCCACCCAGCGCCTGACATTGAGAAAAATGATGGTTTCGGACACCTCGGATATGTATGAGTACGCCTCTCGCCCCGACGTAACCAAGTATCTCACCTGGCAGCCTCACCCCGACAGGGACTACACCCGTGAATATTTACAGTATCTTGGCAACCGCTACGCAGCGGGAATGTTTTACGATTGGGCAGTGATCTATGAGCCCGATTGCAAAATGGTGGGCACCTGCGGATTTACCGCCTTTCACTG
>JAFTMU010000050.1 GCA_017452215.1 Clostridia bacterium | reverse complement strand
GTCTTGTTCTTAAGGTATACTACACGAGAAACGCCTATACCGTTGTCACGGGAAGAAACAATATCTCGGCCGGTACGGTGACAGGCGGTGGAACTTATGCCTACGGCAAGACAATCACACTCATTGCAAATACGAACACGGGATACACCTTTCTCGGTTGGTATGAAAAGGAGGCTTTGGTCTCCTTGAATGCCGCCTATACTGTGACTGCCACGGCAAATATAACGTATGAGGCAAGATGGCAGGCCAATACGTATACCGTTTCCGTAAACAAGAATATCCCTGCTGCAGGCTATGTATCCGGTGTCGGAAACTACGTGTACGGCAGTTATGTAACCGTATCTGCAACGACCTACACGGGTTATGTTTTCCTTGGTTGGTATGAGAACGGTTCCAAGGTCTCTTCGTATCAAGACTATGGGTTTGTTTTGTCTGATGGAGACAAATTCCTGGAAGCCAGATGGAAGTTGACCCCTTATACCGGCAATGAATCCTATTACAATGATTTCCAAGGCATTGATCTGTCCCGTCCCGACTACGACTATGACGGTGACGGTTGGAACGATTCTCATGCAATGGTGAAAGACGATGGTTTTAAGTCCGATCTTGGCAAGGGGAACGTTGCCGTTTACGATCCTAAGGATGATTCCAACATTGTTTGGAAGATCCCGATGGGTAAAACTATGGCAGGTGTAGATAATACTAACAACCTCAATCAGGCGTTGGGTATCAGCCCCTCCTATACCATTTACTCCAATCTTCTCCTTGAGTGGGAGCTCTATGTTCCCACGGGCGCTACGGGTCGTGTACAGTATCAGTTCGTAACCACCGAGAGTGGCTGGATCGAACTCTTTAACCTTGACGTTAACAATGCGCAGATCGTTTCAGGCTCCGGCTGGATGGCGACCGCAGGCAAGGGTATGACCATGACTCGTGACGAGTGGCACTCCATCGGCTACGCCTTGAACATGGTGACCGGTGATTGGGAACTGTTTCTGGACGGTGAATTCATTGCATTCGGTCACTTGAATTGCACAAACATTACCGTTAAGACCGGATACATTATCATGGGCAAGGTCCAGACCGGCTACACCGGTAAAGGTTATATCTTGATGGATGATATCAAAATAGGTGGAGGTCTCAAGCCCGACGGTGCTATCGGTGGTTTGGATTCCTTCGAGCCCTCTTGGTATGAGCAGGATTTTGAGGAATTTGAAGATGGCGAAAACATCAGCGAGCTTTTCCCCAACCGTGCGTCAAAGAACGGGGAATATGAGGATCAGTTCGTAGCAGGCGTTGACGGAAACAAGGTTTGGAAGCGCGAAATCGACGCAAAATTCAACGACTCATGGACCTACCTGAACACCCCGCTTCTTTCCTACAAGTTTTCCGAAGCCATTGTAATTGAGGTTTCTTACTATCTTCCCACCGGTGCAACGGGTTACTTTGTAGCGCAGGGATTTGGCGCAAACGTTCCCAATCCCGGAACGCCCAATAGCTCTTGGATGCATCTCTTTGGCGTGAGCGTCACCGACGGAAAGATCTGCGGTCACACCTACAATGATGGATATTACATCATCGACGAGGATGTTTTGACACTGCCTCGTGATACCTGTTTCACGGTTACCTACCTGCTTGACATGAATTTGAGCAACTTTGAGCTGTACGTGGACGGAGAACTGGGCATGACGGGTCGCCTCAGCGGAGGGTGCACTGACATCACCTTCTCCGAGGGTTATTTTGACGTGTGTAATACGATCTACCTGGATGAGTATCCTCCCGAGGAAGGCTCCTACATTTACGTAGACGATATTTCTATTACTAAATTTACAGGTCAGATCGCTGATTACTTTCAAAACAAGTAAGATCTCGTATCTGTAACCATCAACGAGCGGGAGAGCGCTCCCAGCGGCAAGTACCTTTTTGGCGGGGGATGCTGTGATGATTGCGTTTGTTCAATCCATCCGGCTATCCCCGTCACTACATCGAAAAGGGGCTGTCTCAAATTGCAAATTTGAGACAGCCCCTTTTCTTTTATCTGTTTCTCGTGCGACGGGAGAAATATTCTAATGCTTCATGAAGTGATTGAGTTCCTTTTGGTTTGATTTTGTTGTGGTGACTTTATTTTAACAGAACGCAATTACTTTTTTATTCTTTTTTCGATTTCGGTCTCACATCTATTGTAACATTGCACAAGAAAAAATTATTTATATCCGGTATGCTTGACACTCCGGAAAGAGCGTGGTATAATACCCACAGAAAGGCGGTGTTTATTTTGGAAAAGATCATCAGCTATGAGAATCTGCGTAATTTTGCCTATTGCAATGATGCTCTCATCAAGGGAACGCCCAAGGGGATCATGCTCAAATTTACCGGTCTTGGGTGGGCAGGAATGTGCGACACGGATCCAAACTATGCTTTGGAATTTGCAGAGCAGGGGATCCTTTTTGTCATTCCGTATTGCAATCCCTGGGCTTGGATGAACCGCCAGGCGGTACGGTTGGTGGACGAGATCGTTGCTGTGCTATGTGAAAAATATCAGTTGGATCCGAAAACAGTGAAAATTGCTTCCACGGGGATGTCCATGGGCGGTCTTTCTGCACTGGTCTACTGTGCTTATGCAAAAATTCCCCCTTGCGTCTGTGTGACCAACTGTCCTGTTTGTGATCTGGTCTATCATTTTACCGAGCGCCCCGACCTGCCTCGCACCTTATACAGTGCGTTTGGGGAATATGAGGGGACCATGGAACAAGCTCTTATGAGCGCCTCGCCGATCCATCTTGTGGATCGGTTGCCTGATATTCCGTACACGATCTATCACTGCGAGGAGGACAAGGCGGTGAATATCGACAAGCATTCCCGTACCTTTGTTGAAAAAATGCAAGCAGGGCATTCCATCGTTTTAAAGCCAATTCCCCAAAGGGGGCACTGTGATCTCCCGGAGGAGACGATGGGAGAATTTAACCGCACAATTGCAGAGGGGATCTTATCCCTCGGGGTATAAGTAACTTTACAAAAGAAGAAAAGGTGCTATTGTTATGATCAATAATTTTGTGATTTTTGGAGATAGCTATTCCACGCATAAGGATTATATTCCCGAAGGATATCGATTTTTTTATTGCGACGGGGGACGGAGCCCCGAAGAGCCTTGGACGGATATGGCGGTCGGGGAGACTTGGTGGGGACGGCTGATGGAAAAGACCGATGCAAGGCTTGTCCTGAACAACAGCTGGTCGGGGTCTACCATTGGATATACCGGATATGACGGGGATTGCTCCACAAGCTCCTCCTTTATCTACCGTTACCGACAGCTTCAGGCATCGGGATTTTTCAAGGAAAACAGAATCGATACGATCTTTGTTTTTGGCGGTACCAACGATAGCTGGTCGGAGGCGCCCTTGGGATCCGTACAGCTTGGGGATTGGGAGGAATCCGATCTATTCCGGGTGCTTCCTGCCATTTGCTATTTTATGGATCGGTTGAAACGGGATCATCCGAACACGAGATTGGTGTTTATTGCCAACTGTGATATTAAATCCGAGATCGTAGACTGTATGAGGGATGCGGCGGTGCGTTGGGGTGTGGAGCTGGTGGAGCTGAGTGGGATCGACAAGATCTCTCGGCATCCCACCTCTCTTGGTATGAAGCAGATCTTTGAGCAGGTGATAAAAGCGCTGGGGGAGTGACGGTGCTGCCCATGTGAGAATTCTTTTTTAAAAGGGTTCGCCGCAAAAGGTCTCAAGCAACATTTTCGCAAAACGTTGCACGTAGATCGGTTGTGAGGCAAAATCATGGGAAAATAAGTACGTATCTCGATATATCTCTCCTACGTCTCGCAAAAGCACATGATCCGAGAACTGTCCGTGCCAGGAAAATTCGGGGGCGAGTGATACGCCCATTCCCAACTCTACGTATTTACGAATGTACGTGGGATCGTCGCTCTGCACCGTAAATTTCGGAAAAAAGCCCGCATCCTTGCACGCAGCCTCGGTCACCTCACGCAAGCTGCTTCCTGTGTGCATGGAAATAAAGCTCTCTCCTGCAAAATCCGCCAAGGTCAACGATTCTTTTTTTGCAAGCGGATGCTCTTTCTCTATCGCAAGGAACATCTTCTCCCGTCGCAGTAAGCGTTTCTCCATCCCTGCACAGCGCACTGCGTCATGAGTGATTACAAGGTCATACGCCATTGGATCGTTTAACGAACTGTGGTTGAGCAGAAAATTTACTTGGGGATAGATCTTGCGGAAGCGTTCGATCGTCAGCGTCACGGCACGGCGGTTTGCGCCGATGAATATTCCAATCTCGCCGCACATACCGCCTCGACGATCCTTTATGCGTCCCTTTGCCCGATCGATCAAGGAAAGTGCTGCCTTGATCTCCTCGTAAAACATCCGACCGTCGGGATTGAGGCGGATCCGATTGGCGTCACGGTAAAACAGTGACGTTCCCAGTTCCTTCTCCAAGCGATGCACTGATTGTGAAATTGCGGATGGCGGAACCTGAAATTTTTTTGCTGTTTGCGAAAAATTCTCACTCTGCGCAGCATCGCAAAAATAAGTTAATTGTAAAATCTCCATCACTTTGCCTCGTTCTTTCATGGTTTTTCTTTATTATACCATAACATTAATGTGAAAGCAAGTGTATTTTATTTCATGCTTTACAGAATGCTTTTTTGATGCTATAATGAATTTGTGCGAATCGTGTTTTGCCCTTTGGGTATCTATCGCACAGAACGATAATCAGGAGGAATCCATTATGAAATGGGAATTTTTAAGAGAAGAAGAATTTGAAGGCGCAATTGAGCGTTCGGGCGGTCTTTGCGTGATGACGCTGGGATGCCTTGAGAAGCACGGGCAGCATTTGCCGGTTGGAACAGACTCCATAAAAGGGGATCGCATTGTGGAGCTGGCTGCGGAAAAGGCGGACGTCATGATGTTTCCTACCACGATGTGGCTGGGAGACGTTTCCTCGGCGCATATTTTTGAGCGCCCCTCCGAAACGAAAAAGCGTGGCTTTATCGGTATGAATCCCAAGACCATGCTCACTGTTCTTGAGGAACTTTGCGACGAGATTGCACGAAACGGCTTTACTAAGATTCTGATTTGCTCCTCTCATGGCGGAAACACCTCCTTGCTTGGGCTTTTCACACGCTCTCACCTTTATAAAAAGAAAAACTATATTGTTATGAGCTGCGGTGCATACGATTTTAAGGAACAGCTGGACCCGAAGAACGTTTTGGAGGCGGCAAAAAAGGATCCCGAATATTTTTCCATGCTTACGGAAGCGGATTTGGAGACCTTGGAAAAATTTGCAGAAACGGGAACCGGCGGAGGACACGGAGACTTCAAGGAGACCGCTTTGGTTTACGGAACTCACCCCCATCTGGTGGCACCGGATCGCTTTGATGCGGAGAGCGGCATGGGTACCGGACGCTTGGTATTTCCGCCTGAATACGGCATTTCCACCTATGCGACATGGATCGCAAATTTCCCCAACGTGTTTGCGGGCTACCCCCCCTTCGGTTGTACTCCCACCATCGGCGAGGCTTATGTAAAGCTCTCGGTTGACCGCCTTGCGGAGATCTTCACATATTTGAAGAACAACAATGATTGCGTGGATGCAATGAGAGAGATTGTGGAAACGCAGTGATCCGTTTGGGATAGATCTATTTAAAAGGGAAGAAATTGTATTATGAGTGAAATTCTTGAAATCATTATGATCGTCAGCTTTGGCGCCTCCTGGCCGCTTAACGTTATCAAATCCTGGAAGACAAGGACAACAAAAGGGAAGAGTCTTCCTTTTCTCTGCTTGATCTTTTTCGGATACGTGGCGGGGATCGCCTCAAAGCTGGTCAATGAGACCTACATCAGCTCCTTTGCATCAAAATGGTATGTTCTTTTCTTCTACGTTCTTAATTTGTTGATGGTGGGAACAGATCTTGTTCTTTATATAAGAAATTACAGACTTGATAAGGAACGGGAGAAGGTATGTGTGCAGTGAGTGACGAGGAAGCTTAAATTTTTAAACAGGATTCCGTATGATGGTACGGGTCCTGTTTTTTGACAAAAAAGGAAAATAATTTTGCGTTTTCCTTTACATTTGCCTGCTTGTATGATATACTGAATGAGAATGGTTGAATTTTGTCTTTTTGGGTCGTTTTTAAATTCTAATGGATGCAAGTGAGGGTTAAAATGAAAGAAAGAGCAAAGAAAATTTGCGCCGCATGGATTGCGGTATGGATCCTTTTTTCGGGATCGATCCATATCACAGTATCTGCAGCGCCGTCCTCGTATTCCAAAACCTCCAATTCCGGAGAGCGGGGAGAAATTTGCACCACGTTGGAGGGAACGAGTGCGGGGAGCTACTACACGGGTAGCTATACCTATGAGGCAATGGCGGCGCTCTCCTCGGGAAGCTTGAAGAGCACGCTGAATACGCTTCTCAGCTCCACGCATAAAAAGACTACCTCCTACAAGGATTGTAAGGAAAAAGCCACGTCCACCGATTGTGAAAACAACGATACAGGACATTTCACTACGCTATACACCTCTTACAGTGCTACCTATGGGCAATTCAACGGGGGTGCAGGCTGGAACCGTGAGCACGTCTGGCCACAAAGCCTTGGCGGCTTTAAGACCTCGGGAGCAGGGGCTGATATGCACCACATTCGTCCCTCGGAGAGCAGGACCAATAACGACAGAGGAAACCTAAAGTACGGCTACGTCACGGGGGGAAGCACCTCTGTTGGAAATCTCAGCGGTATTACGGGTGGAGCGAAGGGATCTTCTTACTACGAGCCTTTGGATAACGTCAAGGGAGACGTTGCGAGAATTATTCTTTACGTATACGTGCGGTACTATGATGAGTATTCCGGCTGCGGCAGTGTGACCAACGTTTTCCAAAGCGTGGACGTGCTTTTGGAATGGTGCGAGCTGGATCCCGTTGACACCTGGGAGATGGGAAGAAACGAGGTCGTACAGAACATTCAAGGAAACAGAAACGTCTTTATCGACTATCCCGAATTGGCATGGACGCTCTTTGGCGAGGAGGTGCCCGAGGGAATGACTACGCCTTCTAAAGGAACGACGGGGACAGGCGGTGGATCCGGCGGTGGCTCCGGCAGTGGATCGGGCGGCAGTGATGTCACCGAGCCAACGGTGACTCCCATTGCTACGATCATTGCAAGCTCTATGAACGAATACACGGCAGAGGGCATCGTGGTTGCCAGAAATGCGCAGAGCTATCTTTTGAAGGATGAAACGGGCATTATGATGGTGTACGTGAAATCTATGCCGGAGGTTGAGATCGGGGACAAGGTCCGTGTGACGGGCTCTACGACCGAATACGGCGGAGCGGTGCAGTTCAGTCAGGGTGCTATGCACGAGGTACTTGGCAGTGAGCAGGTGCGCTATCCCGTTCCCACCAAGCTGACGGGGGCGGATTGCGACGAATACCTTAGCGGTGTTTCGATTGATTACGTAACGGTGACGGGGATGCTTTCTACCTCGGGAAGCGGTACGAAGACCTATTACAATCTTGCCATTGGCGGGGCGGATATTACGGGTAGCATTACCTATCCCGAAAGCACAGGGCAGTTATCCTCCTTGATCGGTAAGGAGGTACAGGTCAGCGGCTACGTTACGGGCGTGACGGGCAGTAGCGCAAAATATCTCAACCTTATGATGACCGACATTCGGGAGGTGGGCGCCGAGGTGTGCGCTCACGCAGAGACTCGCTTGGAGGGCGCAGAATCTGCTGATTGCGGAAATCCCGGATATACGGGTGATACCTATTGTGTTGCTTGTGGGGAAAAGCTTTCTGTGGGAAGCATCCTTTTGCCCACAGGGGCGCACGAATGGGGGACTTGGACTCCTGTGGACGGTATGGATAATGAGCAAAGGAAATGCTCTGTTTGTGACAAGACGGAGGATCGCACGGTGAGTGCCTGTGGGCATTTGAACGCAGAGATCAGAGATGCAGTAGAAGCCAACTGTACCAAGGAAGGCTACACGGGAGACACCTATTGCAAGGATTGCGGTACTTTGATCCTGAAGGGCAAGAATGTAGCTGTGACCTCCCACGAATACGGAGAAGCGGAGATCGTCAAGGAGGCGACCGTTGATCAAACAGGACTTTCGCAGCAAACCTGCGTACATTGCGGCGCTGCCACCTATGCTACCATTCCCATGGCAGAGCAGCAGGGCAACGATCTTGTTCTCCCCGTCGCTATATCGGTAGGCGGAGTGGGACTTGCAGGCTTGGTGTTCTTTGCTATTAAGAAATTTGTGTTGAAATAATGATTAAAAAAGCGAGCGGTCACAAGGACCGCTCGTTTTTGAATTTTTTATTAGAGTAAGGTGTTGCGAAGCTCCTCGCCCGACAGGGGAGAGAGGTAGGCGGGGGGGAGATCCAGAATGGTCTTGCAGCCCGTGAGTCCCTCCGCCTTCATGCGATATGCGGCTCTTGCGCAAGCAATGATGACGCTGGCGGTGAACTCGGGGTTGGAATCCAATTTGATATTATATTCGATGACGTGTGTATTTTCATTTTCCCAACCTGTTTTTCCCGAGCGGATCACAAATCCGCCGTGGGGGATCCCGCTGTGGTCACGGAGCAGCTCCTCCTCGGAGATGAAATGCACCACGGTGTCATAGTCAGCAAAATAGTTGGGCATGGATTTGATCTCTTGCTCGATCCGTTGGGTATCTGCCCCCTCCTCAGCTACCACGAAGCACTCACGAAGGTGCATTTGCCTTGGCGTAAAGGCAGTGGTGTCTGCGTTGCGGACGGCGTTCAGCGCCGATTCCAAGGGAATGGTATATTGCTTTGCGTTTTTGACACCCTTGATGCGGCGAATGGCGTCGGAATGTCCCTGACTGATGCCCTTGCCCCAGAAGGTATAATCCTTGCCCTCGGGGAGAATGGCTCTTGCATAAAGGCGGTTGATGGAGAACATTCCCGGATCCCAACCGCAGGAGATGACGGCAAGGGTGCCGCCTTCACGGGCTGCGGCATCTACGTTTGCAAAATGCTCGCTGATGCGGGCGTGAGTATCAAAGCTATCCACCACGTTAAAATGCTTTGCAAGCTCGGGGGTTTGCGCAGGGAGGTCGGTAGCGCTTCCGCCGCAGAGCACGAGAACGTCGATCTCCTCCTTCATTTGCAACACGTCGTCGGCGTGACGGACGCATACGCCCTCGGTCAGGATGCTGACGCTTTTGGGAGGGCGGCGGGTAAAGACTGCAACCAATTCCATATCGGGATTTTGGCGAATCGCACATTCCACGGCTCTGCCAATATTCCCGTATCCCATAATTCCGATTCTGATACTCATTTGTTGAGAACTCCTTTGAGTGGTTTGCCCTTGGGCGTTATTATTATATCACAGGCGAAAAAAAATGTCTATGGGAAATGGAATATTTTTTTGTTAATTTTTCAACTTTTATTGATTTGGGAGGGAGATGTGTGCTATAATGAACGTAACAAAAGGAAAAGAGGCAAGACTATGAAATTGAGTGATTTTTTGAATCAGAATAAGCTGATGCTTTCTTTTGAGGTATTTCCTCCAAAGACCGATTCCTCCTTTCAAAGCGTGAAGAATGCAACCGAGGAGATCGCAAAGCTCACCCCCTCCTTTATGAGCGTGACCTATGGAGCCGGCGGGGGGACAAGCCGTTATACCTTGGAAATTGCGAAAAATATCACAGAGAGCTACGGTGTGCCTACCCTGGCGCATCTGACCTGTGTTTCCTCCACCAAGGAGACGGTGAGACGGAAGATCCAGGAGATGAAGGCGGCGGGGATCGAAAACGTGATGGCGCTCCGGGGAGATCTGACGCCCGAATTGATGGGGAGCGACAGGGGAACGTGGGCGTACCGTTACGCCTCGGATCTGATCCGAGATATCAAGGAAAGCGGTGCGGATTTTTGCATTGGCGGCGCTTGTTATCCCGAGGTGCACCCCGAGAGCGAAAATCAAGGAGAGGACATCAAGCACTTGAAGGAAAAGGTGGATGCAGGCTGCTCCTTTTTGACCACGCAGATGTTTTTTGATAACAATCTTTTATATAATTTCCTCTACAAGATCCGTGAAGCGGGGATCACCGTTCCCGTGATTCCCGGGGTGATGCCTATCACGAACGCAAATCAGGTGGAGAGAGCCATCAAGCTCTCGGGCTCTTTTATGCCGCAGCGCTTTAAGAGCCTTGTGGACAAGTTCGGACATTCTCCCGATGCCATGAAGCAGGCGGGGATCGCTTACGCCACCGATCAGATCATCGATCTGTTTGCCAACGGGATCACCAACGTGCACGTTTATTCCATGAACAAGCCCGACGTGGCGGCAAAGATACAAGCAAATCTTTCGGATATTTTGGGTTGATATGCAGGAAACGGTACTGACGAAAAGCCTTTCGGCTCCATTTGTGGATCGGCGTGAGATACTGCGTTATGCAGGCGTGCGGGAGGGAAGCCCCGAAATGGAGGCGCTTCTGGACGAATGTCTTGGAGAGCTTGGGGGCAAGGTAACGCAGTGTGTTTGTTATCTGCATACGCAAGTGCGCTTGGATGGCGACTGTGCTGATCTTGGCTTTGCGAGGGTAACATCCCGTTCCCTGTGCAAGCATTTGGGGGATTGTGACGGCACCATCGTCTTTTGCGCAACGGTAGGTGTGGAGCTTGACCGTTTGATCGCAAGATACAGTCGCATATCTCCCGCACGGGCGGTGATGCTGGACGCTATTGGCACGGAGCGGATCGAGGCGCTTTGTGATGCGTTTGAAATGCAGGTCAAGGAAGAATGGGAAGAAAAGGGGAAGGGGATCTGTCCCAGGTTCAGCCCCGGATACGGAGATCTGCCCCTTGACTTTCAGCGCCCCTTGATCACGGTATTGGATGCGCCCAAGCGTATTGGTGTTGCACTCAATGAAAGTCTTTTGATGTCGCCCTCCAAATCGGTGACGGCGATCATCGGGCTGAAAAAGAAGAACTGACAGAGATCGCTTGCTCTGCAAGCAAAGGAGCATACATGAAAATTACGGAGTATATGCAAAAAAATATTCTGGTCCTCGACGGAGGCATGGGGACGCTTTTACAAAAGAGCGGACTGTTGCCCGGGGAGGCGCCCGAGCGATGGAATCTGACACATTCGGAACGCATCACCGAGATCCATCGCTCATATTTTGAGGCGGGCAGCCAAGTGGTCAGCACCAACACCTTTGGGGCGAACGTTTTGAAATTTGGCGAGGAGGAGCTGGAGAGCATTATCTCTGCCGCCGTAGAAAATGCCAAACGGGCAAGGGAAGGTCTTGCGGATCGGGAGCAGAGATGGATCGCTTTGGATATCGGTCCGACGGGAAGAATGCTCAAGCCCTACGGAGATCTTGATTTTGAGGATGCGGTGGAGGTCTTTGCCAAAACGGTGCGTCTTGGGGTAAAATACGGGGTGGATCTGATCTTTATCGAGACCATGAACGACAGCTATGAGACCAAGGCAGCTTTGCTTGCAGCAAAGGAGAATAGCTCCTTGCCCGTGTTTGTTTCCAATGCCTACGGCGAGGACGGCAAGCTGATGACGGGTGCC
>JAFTMU010000391.1 GCA_017452215.1 Clostridia bacterium | reverse complement strand
GGTGATACCGATGGGTCCCGAGACCGCCTCCACACCGTAACGTCCCGAAAACAGGCCGAACAAGGAATCAAAGACGGTTTTGACTGCGGAAAGAGAGCGGAAGAAGGTGTGCTTCATCACAGTTGGGAAATCAAAGCTTTCCTCTCGCCAGATACGAAAATCTACGTTACCAAACACTGCTCCGCTATTCTCGTAGGACGGGAAAATCACGTTATCCAACACCACCGTTTCGCCGTTGCGCAAAACGGTCAATTGCACGGCTTGATAGCCTTGATTGGAGATCTCATAGTGTAATTCATTATAGGTATGCACGTGTACAGAGTTGACCTTGATGATCTCGTCATGAATCTGTAAGCCCGCCGCTTCACTTTTAGAGCCTGTAAAGGATCCAAGATCCTTCTCCGTGAGGGAGACCTCCAGATCGATAAGATCAATGGCAGTTTGCTCCTTATTCAAGCGCTGAACGGTAATTTTTATGGGCTTGCCTTTTGCGGTGCGCACCGTTTCTTCGAAAAAATCATAAGAAATGGTTTGCACGCCGTTGATGGTATAGATGGTATCTCCTGGCTCAAAGCCGTTTGCTGCCTTCTCGGCGGTATACTCAACAAAAAACGCCGCTACGTTCGTCGTTCCCAAGGCAGAATGTCCTGCCATGAGGACAATTACCAGCATCAAAAGAAAGCCGAGAAGAATATTCATCAAGGGACCTGCCAGAGAGATCAGGATCCGCTTCCACACGCTTTGATTGCAATACGCCTGCTTGGCAAGCTCAGGAGGAAGCTCTGCTATCTCCTCTGCACGCTCCTCTTTCTCCAAAAAATTGCTGTCTTGATCGTTGATATCGTTGATAAGGCTGACACGGTCCTCTTTCTCGGGATCCTCACCGTTTTCTCCCTGCACTGCCTCCATGCCGTTCTCCCCCAGCATGCTGACAAAACCGCCGATGGGAAAGAGGCGCAGAGCATATTTGGTTCCGCTCTTTTTGCTTTGATGGGAAAAGATCTTAGGTCCCATACCAATGGCAAACTCTAAGATCTTGACACCGCACAGGCGGGCGGCGATAAAATGCCCCAGCTCGTGAATAAAAATTAAAAGTCCAAAAATGAAAAGAGCAAGAAGGATATACAAAAAATTCAAATTCCGTTCCTCCGTAAAGCTTAGCAGCCCGCCCGTCGGGTTGCCAAAAATTCGTTTGCAAGCGACCTTGCGGCGCCGTCAAAAGCGAAGATGTCCTCCATGGAGTAGATTTTGGACGCATCGGACAATGCGTTCATGGTTTGTAGGACCACGTCAAAAATGCCAACGAAATCCAATCTGTTTTGCAAAAACGCCTCTACTGCCACCTCGTTTGCGGCATTCAGCACCGCAGGCATGGCGCCGCCCGTGGAGATGGCATCCAACGCCGCCTGCAAAAGAACAAACGTCTCGGTATCGGGCTTGGCAAAGGTCAATTTTCCCACTGCCGACAGATCCAAGGGTGGGATCACTGCCTCGGTACGGGCAGGGTGCGTCAGC
>JAFTMU010000049.1 GCA_017452215.1 Clostridia bacterium | reverse complement strand
TCCGAAATGCGGTCTGCGCTATCCCGATCCCAACCGCCCGATCTGTCCTCACTGCATGGACAAGGCAAAGCTGTTTTCCCGTTTCTCGGTATTTTTACTGCGCTATCGGGGATATCTGATCCTTTCGGTCATCTCGCTGGTGGTACTGACCGCCATGAGTATTTTGACTCCTTATCTTTCCAGCGGCTTCTTCTATGACGAGGTCATCTACGGTACGGGACCCTTTGCGGGTGCTTTGCTGATGGTGCTTGGCTTGATCGTTGCAACCAGAGTGTTAAAGCTGCTCTCTGCTATGGTCAACGATCTGTTTACCTCGTACATTGCAGCAAAAATGACTTATGATCTCAAAAAGACCATTTTTTTGGCGATCGAGCGTTTGTCGCTGAGCTTTTTTACCAGCAGACAAACGGGAAGCCTGATGACGCAGATCAACGAGGATTCCAACATCATTTACGATTTCGTAGGAAACAAGATCCCGTACTTGATCGTCAACGTGGTGCAGATCATCGTTTTGATCGTGCTGCTCTTTATCATCAATCCGATCCTTGCGGCATGCTCTCTGATCACGGCGCCCATCTTCGTTTTGATCGTTCGTTGGATCTATCAAAAGGCAAAGCCTTTGCACGCCAAGAGACACAACGGATCAAGAAAGCTGAATTCTCTTTTGTCCGACGTTTTTTCAGGAATGCGAGTGGTCAAGGCGTTCTCCAAGGAGGACGAGGAGATCCGCCGCTTCAACGGGCGAAACGATTCGCTGGCAAGGAGCGAGCGCCGGGTAGCAATGTTTGGCAATTTCGTTTGGCCTGCCGCTCACCAGGTGCTGTATTTAGGTAACATTATTGCTTGGGGTCTGGGCGGTTGGATGGTGATCAATCACAGCTTCGACCTTTCCTACGGAATGCTTTTGACCTTTATCACCTACATGAATATGATCTTTTCTCCCCTAACCTTTTTTGTGGATTTCTTTGACAAGATGGCGAATGCGGTGAACGCAATGCAGCGTCTGTATGAGATCCTGGAGGCACAGCCCGAGGTCTGCGAAAAGGAGAATGCGCTTTCTCCTGAGAATTTGTCGGGTAGCGTAGAGTTTGACCGTGTGACCTTCTCCTATCAGAAGGGCAAGAAGATCATTGACGACGTCAGCTTCGACGTTCCCGACGGAGGGATCCTGGGGATCGTAGGGCACACGGGTGCCGGAAAAAGCACGCTTGCCAATCTCTTGATGCGCATGTACGACACCGAGGACGGGGAGATCCGTATCGGAGGATATCCTGTGAAGGATCTGTCTCTTTCCACCATCTACAAGAACGTTGCCATCGTATCACAGGAGACCTATTTGTTCATAGGAACGATTCTGGAGAATATCCGTTACGCCAAGCCCGAGGCAAGCTTTGAGGAGGTGATCGCCGCCTCCAAATGCGCAGGCGCTCACGATTTTATCATGAAGCTTCCCGACGGCTACGATACCCGCATCGGCTTTGGCTATAAGGATCTTTCCGGCGGTGAGAGACAGCGTGTTTCCATTGCCAGAGCGATCCTGATGGACCCCAAGATCCTGATCCTGGACGAGGCAACCGCCGCTATGGATACGGGTACGGAGCGGCGCATTCAGGAGGCTTTGAGCGTCCTGATCAAGGGAAAAACCACCATTATGATCGCACATCGTCTGTCCACCTTGCGGGATGCGGACGAATTGGTGGTGATTGAGCACGGGCGTGTGGCGGAAAGAGGAACCCACAAGAGCCTTTTGCAAAACGAGGACGGAATTTATAAAAAGCTGTTTACCCTGCAAGAAGAAGCATTGAAGAGTGCGGGGATCAGTGAGTGAGAAAGGAGACTGCAATGACAACAAATGCAACAAAGCCCATGAGAGAGGGCAGGGAACGTCCCGAGAGAACGCTGGCGGATCTTTCGGTCACCGTATGGTTGACTCCCGAAAACGCCTCCTTCTTCACAAAAAATAATTTTCTTTACATCCGTCAGGGAGACGGGGAGCAACGTGCGTTTTTGTGCCGTCAGTTTCCCTTTGAACTGCAATGGGAATTCATCTCGGTCATGAATGAAGAGGAGCAGGAGATCGGTATTATTCGCAATGTCGAGATCTTTGACGAGGAAAACCGCTCCCTTTTGAAGGAGGAGCTGCGCCGCCGCTATTATTCCCCTTTGATCGATAAGATCTACAACATCAAGGAGCGATACGGCTTTTCCTATTGGAAGGTACATACCGGTGAGGGGGATATGAATTTTACTTTGCGGGATACGTTCCGAAGCATCATTCATGCAGGAGAGGACCGTGTGGTGATCATGGACGTCAACGGTAACCGCTTTGAGATCCCCGATGCCAAGGCGCTGGACAAAAAGAGCTACAAAAAAATAGAGCTCTACTTATAAGGAGGCGCTTGTGGGGAACATTCATTCCAGACTTTTATCCGAGGTCAAGCGCCTGGAGCCCGATTTGGGGGAGGAGCGCCTCGTAGAGGTCTTTTTGACCAACCTTGATCCAAGTGAACCAAACCGTCACAGGCGTGTGGTGAATATTCTGAGCTTTGAGGAGCTACACGTATGGGTGGATGACGTTCTTGTTTTGCGTGAGAAAACGGAGAACATCGAAAGCGCCGCTATGGTGACGGGGGTTGGCTGTGAGTTTGCCGAATACGTGCGCAAGAGTGACGGCGAACACGTCTGCTTTGCCCGTGGTGACGGAAGATATTACAATATGATCGCCAAGGCGGTCAAGCGGATCAATCACTATTTGCGCCACGGCGACACCGATTTTTCACGCATGGAGGCAGGGCGTGATGCCGTTTGCCCCAAGTGCGGAAAGCCCTATCCAAGAGGGACGAGCACCTGTCCCCGCTGCGCATCAAAATCCAAGGCGCTGCGCCGTCTGTTTTCCTTTGCGGGCAAGGAATGGAAGCCGATCTCCTTTTCTATGATCTTCTTCTTTATCAGCGCAGGGATCGGCGTGGTCATTCCTATAATTAACCGCATCATGGTGGATGATTACATTCAAGCCGACGCAGCGGAGGGAGACGGATTTTGGATCGGATTTGCTCTGTCCGTGCTTTCCATCTTTGCGGCGGAAACACTGCGCCGACTTGCCAACGTGGGGCGAGGATACTTTTTGACGGCGTCCAGCAATAGAATTGTCAAGCGCTTGCGCAATACGGTGTTTTGCAAGATCCAGGAGCTTTCCATCGCAAAGATATCAAGACGTACCTCGGGAGAACTTTTGCAGCGTGTCAACAGCGATACGCAGCAAATCACCAACTTCTTAGTCAATCAACTCCCCGGCGTTTTGGAACAATTTCTGACCTTTATGGCAGTGGCGGTGATCCTGTTCTTCTACGATTGGAAGATGGCGCTGCTGATCCTGCTGCCCATGCCCTTTGTGGCGCTTTCCTTCCGCCTGTTCTGGCGGCTGATGCGCACGCTTTTTGCCCGCCGTTGGCAATTGAAATCTCAAGGCAATGCGGTCCTGCACGATATCTTTTCGGGGATTCGTGTGGTGAAGGCGTACGGTATGGAAAAAAGAGAAGAAGAACGCTTTTTAAAGGTAGCGGCAGACGAGAGGGAAGCCTTGCTTCGAATTGAAAAATTCTGGGCTTTGCTCAACCCGCCTCTGCAATTTTTGTTGGGACTTGGCGAATACGTCCTATTGTATTACGTAGGCACGGGAATGCTCAACGGCGTCATGACGGCGGGAGAAATGTCACAGTTTTCCTCCTATGCGGGAATGGTCTTTGGACCCTTGCTGACCCTGATGAATTTCCCGAGACAGTTTATCCACATGATGACCTCCTTGACCCGTGTTTGCGAGATCATTGACGAGACGGTAGACGTGGAGAACGGGACGGATCAAGCAATCGGGGAGATCCGTGGTGATATTGACATCAATCATATTTCCTTTGGATATGAGGAAAGCGACGAGGTGATCAAGGATATCGATCTGCACATCAAAAAAGGAGATTTCGTAGGGCTGGTAGGCAAATCGGGCGTTGGAAAATCCACCCTGATCAATCTGGTCATGCGAATGTATGACGTGGACGAGGGGGAGATCTGCATTGACGGTGTGGATATCCGCACCATTCCCCAAGAGACCCTGCGTTCACAAATGGGTGTGGTGTTACAGGAGAATTTCCTGTTTACGGGCACCGTGTGGCAGAATCTTTCCTACGCCAAGCCGAATGCTACCCGTGAGGAGGTCATTCAAGCTGCCAAGATGGCAGGCGCTCACGAGTTCATCATTCGCTTGCCCGACGGGTACAATACCTACGTGGGCGAACGGGGACACACGCTCTCGGGTGGGGAAAGACAGCGAATTTCCATTGCACGGGCGCTGCTACATGACCCGAAGATCCTGATTCTGGATGAGGCAACGGCGTCCTTGGATACCGAAACCGAAAAGCTGATCCAGGATGCGTTAGCCGTTCTTTGTAAGGGAAGAACCACCATTGCCATTGCGCACCGTCTTTCCACTTTGCGCAACGCCACACGTCTTGTGGTGTTGGATAAGGGAGGTGTTGCCGAGATGGGCACCCATGACGAGCTGATGCAAAAGGAAGGCATTTATTACGGTCTTGTTATGGCGCAAAGAGAAATGACGAGGATGAGTGAGTGACCTCCTTTTCATAAGTGCTCACGGTATAAAATGAGTGCGGCGATGTTGATCAATTAAAAAAGGCACCTGGGAAATTTATTTTCCCAAGTGCCTTTTTGTTATCGTTTACCCGTTTTGATTTCTCCGTGCTTTTCTTCGTAGCATTCGATTAGATCCCGAATGAGGACCAAGATCTGACTGTTGGCGCTTCTACCTTCATAGTCTGCAATGACGTGCAATTTGTCCAGCATTTCTTCTTCAATTCTTATAGATAAACTTTTTGTAGCCATATAAACCTCACTTTAATTTCATTATATGTTTAC
>JAFTMU010000390.1 GCA_017452215.1 Clostridia bacterium | reverse complement strand
TTTTAATAATTACACGATAAGTATACCACAACTTTTTAAAAAAGTAAAGACCTTTTTGGCAATTTTTTCATGCATACTGCAATTCGTGCAAAACCTCTTTTAAGGTACACGGGGTAACGATTCCGCAAACAATGCTTTGGTAGTATGCCAGCGCCCTTGCAAGATCGGTTCCCACGTCCACCTCATCAAATTCACTATCCTTGCACACGTGAATCCGAAAACGTCGCAGGCTCCCTCCCGTGCATACCAACAAACGATAATTCAAATTCATTCCGCCGAAATGGACGTTGTCCTCTGCCAAAGAAATGATGCCGCTTTCCTTTTTCGATATTGACTCCATAAGTTCCTCCCCTGTGCTTCTTTTTCTTTCATTATAACATATTGTAAAAGTGGCAAATCTTAACGTATTTCCTGTCTTTTTGTTGCTTTTGCGCAAATAAAAGACCTTGTTTTGACACAATACAGCCGGAAAACGAATAAATATGCGAAAATTTAGATTATTTATTCGTTTTTTTACAATCTTTTTGTTAAAATGAAAGAGCTTTATACATTATATGCACCACTTTCCTTTTTTGGAAGTATTTTTACATAGAAAATCACCGTTTTTTATGTTATACTATGGATGATAAGGTGCATAATAAAAAAATATTCATTTTCAGAAAAATCGATAAAAATGCAAAAAAGGAGAAAAAAGATGAAAAAAAGGAAATTTCGTCTACCCTGCCCTGCGGCAAGGTTGATCTTACATATTGAATTACCCTTGGTCACACTTTCTGCACTGATCTTTCTTCTCTCCTATTTGGAGCAACGGGAAACAGCTCTTGCCTATGCCATCAATTATTATCCTCCCTTGGTGCAATACTTACTTTTCCCTCTGGTCATCACGGCATTCAGCGTTCTCCTGTTGGAGCGTTTAAATACATGAGACTAAAAAAAGACGGTTTACAAGCCGTCTTTTTTCTATTCTCTTGACAAAAGCCACTCCAAGCCCTCGGCAACACCGTACTCGGCCTTTGCACAATAGGTGGCGATCTCCTCCAGAGCAGCAGGAGAATTCTTCATACAAATCCCCGTTGGGCAGACCTGAAACATAGCATAATCATTCATGCTGTCACCAAAGCAAGCACACTGAGATAGCGGAACTCCCAACAGCTCGCAAAAGAGCTTGATCGCCGCTCCCTTATCACAGCCTTTGGAAAAAACCTCGGTATAGGTGGGATGAAAAACGCAATGCATCTGTGTCCGTGGCAACTTCTTTTGCTGTGGATAAACGCAAGACAGGGTAAACTTGGTAATGGGATTGGTCTTTAAGATCTCCTCCACACGGCGAAGGATCTCAAAGCGTTCCTTCATGGTAAACGCCTCGGGGTGTTGGTCAAAATCAAAGCACACGATCTCCCTTTGCCCTTCAAAAATGGTGCGGCAACGCTGACGCATCCCAAAGCCGACCCAGGTAAGAGCATCTGCTTTTTCTACCGTTTGTGTCCGGAGGCACTTGCCCTCGTAAAAAAGATCCGCCCCGCCGCAAATAATACCGTCCCAGGGAATGCTTAAATGATATTTGTCTCTTGCCAGTCCCCCCTGCGCCCGTCCTGTGCAAAGAATGAGCTTATGCCCCAGGGCTTGCGCATTGAGCAGTGCTGCTCGGTTGACCTCGGGGATCTCATTTCCAATGCGAACCGTTCCGTCGTAATCAAAGAAGAAAAAGCATGTTTTTTTTACGTCCAATTTCAATTTCCCGCTCATTCCTGGTAATTTCGATCCTTCATATGGCGGTCAATGTCTCTGTCCGCACTTCTTTTTGCCTCGCTCTCCCGCTTGTCGTAAAGCTTTTTGCCTCGGCAAAGCCCAAGCTCTACCTTCACGTGGCTGCCCGAAAAATAAAGGGACAAGGGAACGATGGTATATCCCTTTTGCTGAACGAAGCCCTGCAGCTTCAGGATCTCTCTGCGGTGCATCAACAGCTTTTTGTCCCGCATAGGATCGGTATTGAAGATGTTCCCCTGCTCGTAGGGGCTGATCCGCATTCCCACGGCAAAGATCTCTCCGTTTTCAAACGAGCAGTAGGAATCCTTTAAATTCACGCCGCCGCCCCGAATGCTTTTCACCTCGGTGCCCGCCAGCGAGATTCCCGCTTCGTATTTTTCTTCTACAAAATAATCATGATACGCCTTCTTATTTTGGGCGATGATCTTTTGTCCTTCCTTTTTTTTATCTGCCATAGCCTTTGCTCTCAATCGTTGATATCGTTATAAAAGATCTCTTCGTCTGCAAAATAGAGCCCCAGCTCATTTTTTGCAACCTTTGTGATGTAGTCCTTGTTTTTGGAGGAATTGAGCATTTCTCTGATGGAAGCCATATGCATTTGGTATTCTGCTAAAAGATCCCCCTCCAAGGTTCCCGATTCCAGGATCTCCTTGCACTCGGCGTAATCGGTCAGGAGGCGGTTGAGCGCCTCTGCCGAGCCCAGCATCTCGGTCAATTCGTCACGCACCTCATAAAGCTCATTGAGGGTGCTCTTTAACTCCTCTGCCTCCCGATTCAGCTGATTGTAATACATGACGCTGTTTGCAAACACACCGATGGAAACAAGAACGATCAACCCAAGAAAAATCCGCATCAAAAGGCTCAAGCTAAACTGCTTTTTTGATTCGTTCGCCATTCTTTTCCTCCGTGATAACTTCTTGCTTTTTTTCTTTGTCTCCTGCGGTCAATTTCTGCCATTCCTTTTTGGTTTGCCGCAGGCGTTCCTTCCTTTGTTTCTTTGCCTTTGCCTTTTTGTGTTTTGCCACCGCAAAGCGCCAAATCACACCAAAAAGCGCCCGAAACGGCAAGGCTGCGAAAAAGCAAAGATAACGCACCGCCGACTCCAAAACGAACGCAATCGCTTCCGAAAGCAGCATCACGAGCCTACCAAGGGTTTTTCGGTAGAGGAAAAAACCGACCCCCGTGCAAAAAAATGCAGGAAAACGAATTTTACCGCTGTTGAATTGGTAAAATAACAGGATCAGCAAAACGCCGCCAAGCAGAGAAAAGAGCAGGTCTCCGATAAAAACGAAGATCCAAAAAAACACTCCTTGACGTTTGATCCGACGAACCCGCTTTTTTAAAAACGGCAGAGTGACGGCTTGCAGCTTCTCCTTCAGTCGTGGGCTATACGAAGCCCCTAAAAAGATCCTGGTGATGCGTAACGCATCGTAGACAGCGCCCAGAAAAAGCCCCAATAAAAAGGCGTATAGCCAAAGCGCTGCCAATGCGGACTGTGAAAAATACATAGGCTTTATCGGAACAGCTTACCGAAAAATCCGTTTTTCGAACCCTTGTCGTTGCTTTCACGCTCAAAATAGGTCAAAGAATCGATGCGCCCATCCAAAGTGACGATCCCCTCCTCCATACTCAAAACGTGAATATGAAGAGAGGAGCCCTCCACCGCCATATTTCCGCAAACCGTATTCAGTACAACGCTTTCCTCGTCAAAGCTGATAACATCGGTCACTCCGTGGATCTCCATAGATTCCCTGGAGTGAAGAGAAACGTGATGCTTATTTTGATGATTGTTTTTTCCTACCTCTGTATTCATGAGCAAACCTCCTGTGATCTGCTACAATTTATGCAAAGGAAGGACGGGTTATTCCAATTAAGAAAGAACCTCGTAAAGCCCCGAGGCATCTGCCTTGGTGGTATGCTCCTTGACGTCCAAAACACGCACCTTTAAGGTCCTTTGCCCAAAGGTGACCTCCAAAACGTCCCCCTCCTTGACATCGTAGGACGCCTTGGCACGCTTGCCGTTGACGGTAACGTGCTCGGCATCGCAGGCATCGTTTGCAACGGTGCGGCGCTTGATGATACGGGAGACCTTTAAAAATTTATCAAGCCTCATTGATCTTTTCCTTTAAGGTCTTTGCAGGTAAAAAGACCAAGCGGCGAGTGGACGGGATCTGCAGCGTCTCCCCCGTCTTTGGGTTTCTTCCCGTGCGTGCCTCTCTTTTGCGCACGGAAAAGGTGCCAAAGCCGGAAAGCTGAACGCTCTCCCCCTCTGCGATCCTCTCACCAAAGACCTTTGCAAGAGCGTCGTAGGCATCATTCAACTGCTTTTTTGTCATTCCGCTTTCCTTTGCAGCGGCGTCGATCCATTGTGACTTCGTCATAATTGATCACCTCCAAATATGATACTTTTATTTTATCATATTCTTTCCCCATCTGCAAGAGTTTTTTCAACTTTTTCAAAAAAGCGCTCCTTCAATCGCTCTTTTTCTCCTTTGGGATCAATTTCAATTTTTCCAAAGCATGGCACAGCTTTTCTCCAAAGGGCAGAGAAGCCAGATCTTCCTTTGAAAAAGCACCGAAAAGCAGCCCCAAAAGGCAATACAAAACAGCAGCAAGCAAAATGCAGGAAAGGGTATAAAGATTGTCTGCCCCCAACCGACGCTCCAAATAGGAATAGACCCCCAAAGAGATCCCGATGCTTACTCCCGATAACAGAAGCGGGCGCAAAAACAGATCCCGCATACGGACCTCCGTCCCCAGCCCCGAGGCAAAATGCAAATTCAACAAGACCACAACGGCATTGCATAAAAAGGTGCTGATCGGCGCCCCCAAAAGTGCAACCGACGGGTTCCCGATCAAAAAATAAGCGCTGATGACCTTCACCCCTGCCCCGACGATCATGGAAAGGATCGGGCGGTTGACCTCCTTGTATGCGTGCAAGACCGAATTGGTTGCGGTGATCATACAGGAAAGAAAAACCGACGCTCCAAGCATAGAAAGCAGGGGCGCTGCGATCTCCACAGCCTCGGGCTCATTTCCAAACAACAGATTCAATACAGGACGGGCAAACGCCGAGATCCCGAGCGACGCAGGAATGGCAAAAAAGGCGGTCAGGCGATAGGAGGTCTCTATCATTTGCCCTTCCCTTACCCGATCTCCCGATGCAATAGCAGCCGACAGCATGGGCACCAAGGGCAGAGCAATGGAATTGAGCAACGTAGGCAGAAGCGTAAAGACCGAGAGAGCGAGGGTGGTATAGCTTCCATACGCCTCGTTTGCTCCTACCTCGCTGTACCCGATGCTTTGCAGACGGCGAAGAATCATCGTCATATCCACAAGCTTGGTTAGGCTGACCAAGGAGGCGCCCAAGGTCATGGGGATGGCAAGCTTTGCAAGGGTTTTCCACGTTTGCCTGTAAGAAAGCACTCCTTCACCGTTCCCTTGCCCAATCTCCGATGCCATACCGTGAGCATCTGCACGCCATTTTTCAATCAGCAGATAGAGGGTGGAAAGCGCCGTGGAAACACTCAGCCCCCAGCCTGCGGCAGCGGCAACGATCTCCGTGGGCTTGCCCTGTTCCAGTGCAATATGGGCAAACAAAAGTCCAAAGACCAATTTCCCCACTGCCTCCAGAATTTGCGAAACTGCCGTTGGGAGCATTTTCTGATATCCTTGAAAATATCCTCTGACCGCCGAGGAAAGACAAATAAAAAAAACGGTAGGAGAAATGGAAAGAATACACAAATAAGCGCTCTCGCTTTTGATCCATGCACAGAACTGCCTTGCAAAAAGGCACATCAAGGCGGTGCCCAGAGTGCCGATGATCAAAAAGACAAACAGTGAAGAGCGCCAGATGCGTTTGACAGATTCTCTCTCGCCTCTTGCCAGAGCCCCAGAAATCAAGACCGACAAGGCGACAGGAAGCCCCGCCGTTGCAATAATGCAAAACAGAGCGTAGATCTCG
>JAFTMU010000389.1 GCA_017452215.1 Clostridia bacterium | reverse complement strand
GGATTCTTGACAAATCGTATCGAAATCCACACAACTCCACCCGTCAATGGGGGTTCTTTTATTTACCAACACACGGCAGCCGAGAGCTTTTGCAACCGAGCCCACCTGCTTGCCGATGTTTCCAAAGCCTACGATGCCCCAGGTTTTTCCTGCAATCTCGTGATACGAAGGTGAGAGGCGGTTGGCAATGCCCGAGCGGGTGTAGTCTCCGCTGCGAACAAACTCGGTATAGTTCCAGAGCTTGGTATAGAGGGAGAGCGCCATGCCAACTGTCAATTGGAAAACGCAGTTGGTGGAATATCCTACCACGTTTGTTACGGCAATTCCCTTTTTGCGGCAATAGTCGATATCCACGTTATCAAATCCCGTGGCGGCGATGCAAATCAATTTAAGATCCTTTACCTTGGGGAGATTCTCTGCATTCAGCTTGAATTTGTTCACAATGGCGACATCTGCCCCCTTGATGTGATCCGAAAAGCTTTCCCCGTCGGTTCCCGAATAGACGCATACCTCTCCAAGAGATTGAAAGGCCTCATAGGAAAGATCGTCGCCAAGGGTTGCGGCGTCTAAAAATACAATTTTCATATTCCGTTTCTCTTTCATTATTTTTTACGGATCGCCTTGATGATCGCACCGATCTTGGGCGGAGTACCGTACAGAAGAACACCTACACGGTAGATCTTTGCGGAAAGGAACCCGACGCCAAAGACCGAGGCTATCAGGATCAGTATGGAGATCAGGATCTCGTAGAGGGGCACGGTGGTCATGGCGATACGGGTAAACATTGCCATGGGAGAGGTAAACGTCACAAAGGAGGCGATCTTCATCAGCGAATTATCTACATTCCCCTCTGTCATGGAAAAGACAACGATGAAAAAGCCGATGATGAACAAGACGGTAACGGGCATGACCGAGGTGTTGATATCCTCTAATTTGGAGGCGGTGGAGCCGATGGCTCCGTACAGAAACGCATATACCAAAAATCCGAGGACGAAGAACAGAAGCATATAGATGAATAATTCGATGGGCATGTTGAAGATGGATTCAATGATGACGTTTCCGCTCCAATAGGAAGCATTGACGTGGAAGAACAGCAATGCGGATCCAAATACGGCGACGAGCTGGAAAAGCCCTGCCAAGCAGGAGGAGATGACCTTGCCGAACATCATACTGACGGGGTTGGCACTGGTGACCAGCAGCTCCATTGCACGGGAGCTTTTTTCTGTGGCGACGTTGGTTGCAACCATCTGACCGTAGAGCAGGATCACCATGTACAGGGCAAAGATCATAATGTAGGTGTAGAAAAAGTTTTCGATCTGGTTTTTGCCAAGGCTTTCGGTCTCATAGTTGATCGGCGTTGTTAAAACCGCCTGTGCCTCCTCGAGAGTAAGCCCTTGATTGATCATTGCATTCATCCGGTAGACCGTTTGCAAAGCCTCTGCGGCAATGGCGGCATTGGAATCGTACAGAGATAAATTGTTGACATAGTAGGTATACGAGGTCAGATCCTTCAAGGCAAAGGCGCACTGCATTTCCCCATTTTGGATTTTTTCCTTTACCGACTCCAATTCGCTTTGTTCAAGAACCGTGACGGTATGATCGGAAAATACCGAAGAAAACGTGTTTTGTAACAAGCCTTCCATGTCTTTGTCCGAGGTGAGAACGGCGATGACGGGCTTTTCGGAATCATCGGGAGCCGCATCGGCATTATCAGAAGCGAATGCGCCTGCAAGACGGGGAAAAAACATGACAATGGCAATCACCGCCACCAAAAACACGGTGATGCCTACGAAGATCTTGTTTTGCAGATAATTTTTCAGTTCAAATTTGAGAATTTTTGAAAACTGCTTCATTTGTGTTCACCTCCCGCATATTCGACGAAGATGTCGTTTAAGGATGGCTCGAATACCTTGATTTCATCCACATCGTATTTTTGCGTCAGCTTTTGGAACAGGCCCTGCTTTTCTTCGGGAGAGGAAAGTCTGATCTGCACGCTGTGCTCTCCTGTGGAATTGGCTATATCCGGATACTCGGAAAGGATCTGCTCGCACTGTGTGCTGACAACCTCCAAGCGGTTTCTTGGGTAGTTGCGTTTGATATCGTACAATTCGCCAAACAGAACGATCTCTCCGCCCTCAATGATGGCGATGCTGTCGCAAAACTCCTCGATATAGTTCATTTGATGACTGGAAAAGAGGACGATCTTCCCTTTTTTGATCTCCTCCTTTACAACATCCTTGAGTAGCATGGCATTGACCGGATCCAAGCCCGAAAAGGGCTCGTCCAATATGATAATATCGGGATCGTGAGCCAATGCTGTGATCAGTTGTATTTTTTGTTGATTTCCCTTTGAGAGCGTGTCCAGGCGCTTGTTGCGGTGCTCGGTCATTCCGAGACGTTCCAGCCACCAATCCACGGATCGAACAGCGTCCTTGGTGCTCATTCCCTTTAATTCGCAAAAGTAGACCAGCTGATCAAGAATTTTCTTTTTGGGATACAAGCCTCTCTCCTCGGGCAAATAGCCAAACTGTACCTTGGTATAATCGATCGGACCGCCGTTAAAAAGAACTTCTCCGCTGTTGGGTGAGAAAACGTTCATTAAAATACGGATCGCCGTGGTCTTGCCCGCACCGTTTCTACCAAGCAGACCAAAGGCTTTCCCACCCTCGGCAAAAAAGGAGATGCCCTTGAGAACCTCTTTTTCCCCAAAGGATTTTTGAATTCCCTTTAATTCCAACCTCATAATATGATCCTCCTTATAGGACTGCTGAATCATTATATCATTTTTTTGCCACGAATGCAATATCAACGCTGTATTTTTTCAGGTTTTCACGTTCTGTTCCCGTTCAAAGAAGCGTGAAAACAGGCTCATGGAGAAGCACAACAGTGACAAGCCGTCGCTTGCCCTTAACAAGCAATAGACCGCCGTTGCCCAAAGCAAAAACAGAAAAACAAAAGAAATAGCGTTCATGATCTGATTGGTGATTTTCAGGCTTGTGATCGATAAGAGCATCGTTTCCAGCATTCTTCCCCCATCAAAGGTACGGATCGGCAGAAGATTGAGGACACCGAGCACCAAGGAGGCGCAGGAAAACATCACAGACAAGCTTGATATTCTCCAAAACGGAGACGCCAAAATAGATGCGATCAGGCTTGACAGCGGTCCTGCGGCGGCTAACAGCCATTCTTCACCGTAAGAAAGATAGCTTCCCTTGACCTCGATCCTCGCCCCCAACAGATCCAATTTCAGCCCCCCGAGTGGCACTCTCATCATTCTTGCAATCAAAAGATGCCCAAGCTCATGAAACAACGCTGCCATCAAGGTGACAACTCCCAAGCCGCTGCGGTCAGTGAGGAGCATGCCGGCAAAAAAGAGCAATGCCATCGGGTGGATCAAAAGGTTCCTTTTTTTCATATCCGCTTCCCTTTCTTTTTTACCATCATTCTATGTTTGGATTCTGTTTGATATGAAAAAAGAGGACAACGTGGCGTCGTCCTCTTCATGGATTACAAAAACAACTTGCGGAATTGCCTTGCCTCGAAGGCGGCGTGCAGCGTGGGGCGAAGAAGTGAAAAATCTGCCACCAGAGAATGGGGCTTTTTTTCGGGATCGTCCTGGTTCATTGGGACGAAATAAACGCATTTGCGTGAAAGGAGCGTTGCAATATTTTTCAAATTCGCTGACAAAGCGTCATTGGAAGCCAGTGCAAGGATCAGCGGTCGATCGCAACGCAAATGTGCCTTGGCAGCCATACAAACGGCGGTATCGGTGATTCCGTTTGCCAGCTTTGCTAAGGTATTGCCTGTGCAAGGAGCGATGATCAATCCCTCCAAGGGGTTCTTTGGACCTAACGGCTCTGCCTCGGGAACCGTGTGAATGATTCTCCTTTGACAGAGTGCCTCCACCTCCTCTTGAAGCTCCCTTGCTTTTCCAAAGCGGGTGTCCGTGTGCCAGACAGTCTCGCTCATAATCGGTTGAATTTCGTATCCTTCCTGTATTAAATTCCGCAGCTCCTTGACGGCAGAGGCATGTGTGCAAAAGGAGCCGCAGAAGGCGTAACCTAACATAGTCGTTCACCTCGGATCTTTTTGAGTTGATATCATGTAGCTTCAATTTTTTCTATATAAGAGTTAACGGTTTGTGCCAGAATATAGCCCGCTGTTTCGGGAGCGTATTTCCCGGGTAAAGCCGTTGCCCAGATCGATTTGATCCCGAGCTCCTTGGCGGCGTGTTGATCGATCCCTCCCGGGAAGGAGGCAAGATCAATGAAAATACAGCTTTTCGGGAAGGAAGCCAGCACGGCTTTGGAAAACAGCACCTTTGGCACGGTGTTGAACACGATCCTTGTAGAGGGATCAATGCTTTGCAGAGGTGTTTCATTGTCATTCGAGAGGAGCTTTTCCGTTTTGCAATGTGCAAGAGAGGCACGAACGAGCACCTCCTCACGCCTTGCATAAACCGTGACCACGGCGCCAAGAGCAATTAGTTTTTGCGCCAAAAGCTCCCCGATCCTGCCGTATCCGACGATTGCAATGGGTGCGCCGTCCAGTGTAACAGGAAGCTCACGCATGGCAAGCTCAATCGCTGCCTCGGCGGTCAACAAGGCGTTTTTCAGTTGCAGACTCTCACATAAGAAATAGTCATAGCAGTTCACGCCGTTGTTTTCTGCCGCCTGCAAGAATCCCTCGGACAATTTTCCACCCAGCAAAACCTTGTTTTCTGCCTCCCGCATCAAGGAATCGATGCGAATGCTCTCGGGATCCGGAGCCAAAGGGGCGTTGATCCTGACACCGTCAATGGTAGCGGGAAGCGGCAACAGAATGCACGAAGAACGCTTGACTGCCTCTTTCCAATCTGCACAGTGCATGACTGTGGCGCTTTCGGGAGCTTTCAATCCCCAAATATTCAGTGTTTTTCCCATTTTTGACAACGCCTTTGCCATAAAGATTTGCCGTTGATCTCCGCCCAAAACCGCAATGGAATGCTCGTGTGTCTTTTTCATCGTTCTCCCCTGCCCTTTCGAATTTGCATATGAAACCTTCAACAGCAGTGTATGAAAAAAAGCCTATTTTCGACACTGAAAACAGGCTTTATTATCTTAAATAAAAGAGATGCAGCGGTGGTGCAATGATCACATCCGATCGCCTCTCAAGAAGTGGGAGCAGACGTCGCAGCTTTTCTTTTGCAAGGATGACGGTCTCCGTTTTATCGGAAAGCACGGGAAAAGCTGTGGGAGAGGCAGATTTATATCCGGTATCGCCCAGAATAAATAGGTCTGCATTTCTCATGAAATTTTTAGCCAGGGGAAACAAGGTGCTATCCGGAATTGAGGAATTGGCATAAACAGCCGTTTTTCCGTTTGCTGTGGCAGACAGCAGCAGGGCTGTATGACGGTCGGATTCAAAAAGCTCGTGATCCAGGATTTGAAGATTCAGCTCCCGGATTGGAAGCTCGTCCATGTCAAAGCGCACCTCGATTCCGTGTACCTCGGCTTCCTGAACCAAGCGCTTGGCAACAGCGCTCTCCCATTCGCTTTGCGGAGTTGGCAAACGAATGGAGCGAACCTTGATCCCTCCCGCCACAACGTCAATAAAATGGCTTGCCATATTGTGATAGTGGCTGATGATCAACGTTTCAAGCTCGGTGCACTGCGCCACATACGCTTCGGAAACAAGTGTAGAGGCGCCGTCTGCGCTTCCATCGGTAAAATCTACGGCGACGGCTTTTCCCCGATCGCTGAAAAGGAGGATATCTCCTCCGCTTTTTTGAATATACTCACAGCGGACGCCGCTATCGATCCCGTAGGTGATTCCAAAAG
>JAFTMU010000388.1 GCA_017452215.1 Clostridia bacterium | reverse complement strand
TTGGATTCCTTCTTTTGATTCAAGGGATTGTCGCAAAAAAATTTGAAAAAATTGCAATTCAAAAAGGCTATGACGAAGAAATCCACAGCTTTGCCATGTGCTTTTGGCTAGGTCTGGCGGGGTATTTATACGTAATCGCTTTACCGGATTTAACGATCTCCCGCCCTCTGGAAAAAAAGGAATTTGAAGAACAAAAAAATCAACCCATTAAAGATAAATCTTATACCCAGTCATATGAGTGTCCAAAATGCAAAGAAATACTTCCATTCGGAATAGAATCATGCCCGATTTGCCATCAGGTCTTTGATTGGAAACAATAATTTCATTCTATTTGATTTTGAGTGATGGGAAATTTAAAACACCGAATTTTATCAAAAAAGCAGAAAGCAATTTGATGAAAAAGCACCTCTCATGAGGTGCTTTTTGTGTTGTGATCGGTTGTTGATTTCGGTTAAAACCGTTCGGGCGGGATCCGGTTCGCATTCGCCGCTTGGAGATTTGGGAGCTTGCTCACAAGGCGGAAAACGTGCGAATCTTCGCCACAGGCGAAATTCCGGAAATGTGGTGCAATACACCTTGCACCCTGTCCCAAAGTGTGCTATAATATTATTTGACGAGAACGTCAAATGACAGAAAGGCGGTGGAAATATGAAAAAGAAGAAAATTATAATTGCTACTATCTTTCTGATTCTGATTGCTTTAACTGCGATCCATACTGTTGTGTTCGCAGTAAAATCTTATCAATATGATATGGATCCGGCTAATGGCGTGGATATTTTGGAAGGCTTTGGGGCTGCCCTTACCATGATTATTGGAGGATTGGTGATTTTTTACGAGTTGGATTTATTCTATACCGTCTATTACTTTTTTATAAAGCCAAAAACCATAGCAAAATCGATACTAAATATTCTTTCTAATGTTAGTTTACTGCTTGTATTTTTTAGTGAATCTATAGCTGATATTCTTTCTAAATCTGTGTTTGATATCTTTAAAGAAGATGGAATAGTAACAATCGCCATATTCTTGATATACCTTCTCTTGAGATGTATTTATTTGATGGTTTCAATTTTTCCGTTGGATGAGGAAGATTAAAATATGAAAAAAAGCAATTTGTTTGTTTCCCTTGCGTTTGCCGTTGCCTACGCAATCGTTTTGAGCATCGGATTTGAGTGTTTATTGATTCTATTGGGAGCTTCTTTTGGTGTTTCGCTGGACAGCGCAACGGCGATCGAACAATATCCAAAATTCATTCCGTTTTGTATGATCGTCGGAATTTTGGCTTTGGTTGCCTTAACAGTCCTATTCATTTTTAATTTGAAGGCATCGGATAAATTCGGTTTCTGCAAAAAGCTATGGTGGGTGCAAATGATCGGTGCGTTTGTTATTTCCGTTCCAATGATAAAGCCTTGGGAAATGTTGTTTGATTTTTTGCAAAAGTTTTTTTGACCGAAAGAGGAAGGAAAAGAATGGGAAAAGACACATTAACGCTTTCAAATATCACGAACGATTTAAAAAGCATAGCGTTTTTTAATTTTTCAAACATGGCGGACTGGCGTTTTGCTTATATTGTACCGATCACTCTGCTCGCCTTGCTAATCGGGTTTCTCCTAAAAAACATTTGGCTCGGTTTTTTGATCTTTTTGTTTGCCGTATATCATATAGTGCGTTTCGTTATGGAATATAAAAATCACAGGGCAAGAAAACAGGCGCTGAATTCCCGTCTCGAACGTGGTGAGATTTCCATATCCATTGAAAAATTAAGCCACATTACCGAAGAAATGATCTATGAGCCTTATACAAGCTTTACAGGAAGGGGACGCTCCGCAAAGCAGGTGACTTTCTATCATTTCCACTCCGGTGTCAGTTGGAGAGTTCCAAGCGGTAAAATACATTATGAGTGGAGTAAGGATTATCATATGAGTTCAAAAGGACTTGAAAACATTTCTATCAGCGGAAATGATTTTTTCTATATTTCCCTACAAGGGTATCACGACGTTGTGTACGTATATCCCTGTAACTGTTTCGTGCTCGACAATGATTTGATATCAAAAAATGTCGAATAGTTGGCAAAATAACGAAGTTATGTGATGCCAAATTCAAGGAAAGGCTGCAATAGCGTGGGCGCATTCTCCCCACGCAAAGTGAGGAAAAGGGCCGTTATTTTTGGTTTTCGCAACGTCCGATCAGATAATCGGCGGACACGTTATAATAATCGCACAGCTTTATCAGATCCTCGATCTTTAATTCTGCACGCCCATCCTCAATATGACTGTATCCCTGCTGGGATTTATTGATGATTTTTCCTACTTCCTTTTGCGTTAAATCGTTGTCCTCACGCAGATTTCTCATTCTCGTTCGATAATTCATTTTTTACCCCTTATCAAGATTATATAAAAAATGTTATCATACTCATAAATTGAGTATTGACAAATACTCATAAATTGAGTATAATAAATATAGTACCGTTCAGAATTCCTCAGCTTTTAGTAAATTTGGACTGTACACTATCTTATATTCATACTATGGAGGAAAAGAAAATGAAAAAAATCGTAGCTTTGACCCTTGCAATTATCACAGTACTGTTGTTTGTCGGTTGCCAGAACCCGATAACTTCCGGTGGAGCCCCGCAACCCAAGATTTCCCGTGGAACCGTTAAGGGCGATATTTACAAAAATGACTATTTGGGTTTTGAGTTTGTAAAGCCAACGTCCTGGGTGTATTGTACCGACGAAGAAATCGCAGCAGCTATCAATCTCGGCGCAGAGGTGCTGTTGGGGGAAAACTTCAAGGAAACGCTGGAGCTCAATCCCACAGTGTACGATATGATGGTAAGAGATATATTCACTGGAACAAATATCAATGTGGGATATGAAAACCTCGCTAAAACACTTTCCACCAACATCACCATAGAGCAGTATGTGGATGCGCTTAAGGAACAGCTTAAGGCTGTATCCTCTACAATGCAGGTTACCTTCCCCGAAAAGCATGATACTGTAAAACTTGGTGAAACCGAATTTACACGGTTGATTTGCTCCGTATCTATGTCCGGTCAATCCATGCAGCAGGCTTATTATCTGAGCAAGCAGGGGGGATACATGACGTTCATTATCGTAACCATCCCCAGAGGATATCAGGTAGCGGAAATTGAGGCAATGTTCCAATAACAGTTCCAAACAGTGGGACTGAAACCTAACAACAGCTCTTGGGTGTGATGCACACTCCACTTGTCCGATCAGTATCCGATTGGCATCCCCTTGACATTCCCCCGCAAATGCGGTATAATAACAAAAAAGACCGAAGCAAAAGAAAATGTGAAAGGAGAACACTATGGCATACAGATATGCTTACGATGACGAAGAAAAAGAGCACAAGCAACCAAAATTACAGACAAACAGAAGTATGTGGAAATTGATGTTCTTAAGCATCGTAACGCTTGGAATTTACAGTATTTTTTTCTTTATCCCTTTTTCCTTTGATATTGACAAAGTCTCCCCAAAAGATGATCATTCAAAAACAATGAATTTCGTTTTTGCATATATTCTTTCGTTGTTTACTTTCTCTATTGTGCTTGATTTTTGGCATTATGAGATAGCCGGGCGAATAGAAGAAGCCTTATCCAACCGTAATATTAACTATAATTTTCAAACAAAGGATTTTTGGTGTTGGCTTGTGTTGGGCTCTCTTATTTTGGTTGGACCGTTTGTATATTTTCATAGGCTGTGCAAGGCAATGAATCTTCTTTGTGAAGATTATAATCAAAATTTGTCGGCGAAATAAAAATTTTGAAAACATATGACATCTTTTCTGTCGAAACATTTAAACGGGGGTCTCAAATGCAGTCCGTATTTGAGACCCCCTGTGATCGGTTTTTGATTTCGGTTAAAAACGTTCGGGTTCGTTGACAACAGAAATGGCTTATGTTATAATAGCCAAGGAAAGGCGGTGATTGGGTGGGTAAGACTTCCCTGCCCTGCGGGTTTGAGGGCATTGATGAGGGGATTTATCGGTTACGTATTCCCTTTGAGGAGCTCAACACCACGGTATATCTCGCCCTTTGCGATAGTGGGGCTGCTTTGATCGACGCTGCCTCTGATGAGGGGGACGTGGTGAACTACGTTCTGCCCGCTCTTGAAAAATTGGGGATTCCCCTTGAAGTGATTAAGCTGCTCCTTTTGACCCATTCCCATGGCGATCATGCGGGTGGATTGGACGCCTTACGTGAGCGGATCCCTCATGCCAAGGTCATGAGCATGACGCCCTTTGACGTGTGTGACTTTATGCTTTTGCGTGATGGAGATCTGATCGACGGACGATTAGAGGTGGTCCATCTCCCCGGGCACACGGAGCAGTCCTGCGGATATTTTGACAGAAAAACGAAAACACTCCTCTCGGGAGATTGCTTACAGCTGGCGGGAGTGGGTAAATACGTCCATGGGATCAATGACGGAGAACGTTACCGTGCCTCTGTACGGCGATTGATGGACATGGACCTTTTTCGTATCGTAGCGGCGCACGAGTACGTGCCGCTTGGCAGTATTGCAGAGGGGCAAGAGGCGGTAAAGCGGTATCTTGAAGCGTGTATTGCGCTCTCGCTTGACGCAAAACAATAAAATTCTACTGCCGTTTGGTAGAAATACTCCCCGATTCAACCAACGGTTTGTAGACTTTTCTCCAAAAATAAGTTACACTGTAAGCGGAAAGGAGGTAAAACCATGGATCAAATCAAAATCGGCAGATTCATTGCCGAACGAAGAAAAGCAGTCGGGCTGACGCAAATGCAATTGGCGGAGCTTTTGAGCATCACGGACAGAGCAGTATCCAAATGGGAAAACGGGCGGTCTATGCCCGATTCCTCGATCATGCTGGAGCTGTGCAAAATTTTGAAAATCAACGTAAACGATTTATTACACGGGGAGGTAATTACTATGGAAAACTACAACAAGGAAGCGGAAAAAGTCATGCTTGACATGGTCAAGCAAAAGGAAGAAAATGACAGGCAGCTGTTGACGCTGGAGATCGTGATCGGTGTGATCTGCATGGTCTATTTGCTTGCGCTCACGTTTTTGGCTGCCTTTTTGCCGATGGCAGATTGGTTGCACATCGTTGTGATCGTGGGTGCTTTCATTCCCACACTGGTGGGGATCGGCTTTGCCCTGCGCATTGAGCAGACGGCGGGCTACTATGAATGCGCAAAATGCAAGCACAGATACGTACCCTCTTATTCCAGTGTTCTTTGGGCGATGCACATGGGCAGGACCAGATATATGAAATGCCCCAAGTGCCAACAGAGATCCTGGCAAAAGAAGAAAATCGAAAAGGAATAATCGCTTTATTCCGAAAGAGCGCTCGGCGGAGAGATCCGTTGGGCGCTTTTCTTTTGGGAGTGTTGTCTGTTTTTGCATGGAAAACGCTTGCTTTTTTGAATTTTATGTCTAAAAATTTATTTTTTTGAAAAAAGGTATTGAAATATCGGGAATTCGGGTGTATAATAACCCCGTTATCTGTATGACGGTCACAGGAAATTGCTTTTGCAGCCGAAGGAGTAACGCTCTCAGGTGTTCCGTGGGGAATGAGGACTGTGGTCTGACAGATCTTTGGAGAATCCCATTCGATTGGGTGCCGAAGGGGCAAAGCGCTATGCGTTAATCTCTCAGGCAAAAGGACAAAGAGCTTTTTTATATTCATCTTGATCTTGGGTGATTTTAGAATACTTTTTGTTTTTTTGTGAGAGACTGTGCCATCGTACAGTTTCTATTTTTTTATCTTTGGAGGTACTTCTATGTTAGAAGCAATCACTTCGGTCAACAACTCCGTCAACGGCTTCGTTTGGGGCATTGTAGGACTTGCGCTGTTGATCGGCACGGGAATCCTGATGACCTGTGTCACCAAATGCTTCCAGGTCTCTCATCTGGGTCATTGGTGGAAGAACACCATCGGCAGTCTTTTTAAAAAGGACGTTATCGGTCACACCAAGGAAAAGGGTGCCATTTCCCCGTTCCAGGCCCTTTGTACCGCTCTTGCCGCTACGGTAGGAACGGGTAACATTGCGGGCGTTGCCGCCGCTATCTGCATTGGCGGTGCGGGTGCTGTGTTCTGGATGTGGGTCGCCGCATTCTTTGGTATGATGACCAACTTCTCGGAAAACGTGCTGGGTATGTATTTCCGCCGCCGCAACAAAAACGGTGAGTGGGCAGGCGGCGCTATGTACTATCTTGCCGAGGGCTTAGGAAAGAAAAAGGGGCTGGGCTTGATCGCCAAGATCCTTGCGGTCCTGTTCTGTATCTTTACCCTGTTGGCTTCCTTTGGTATCGGCTCTATGGGACAGGTCAACAAGATTGTTGCCAACGTCTCCTCTGCGTTTGATATCCCCGCTCTCTCCTCGGTAACTCTGTTTGGCGGCATCAATCTGTACAACCTGATTTTGGGTGTGATCCTCCTGGTTCTTGCGGGACTGATCACTATTGGAGGACTGAAGCGTGTTGCCAACGTGGCGGAAAAGATAGTTCCCTTTATGGTCATTGCCTTTACCGTGGGCAGCCTTGTGATCATTGGCATCAACTACGCAAACATTCTCCCCGCTTTCA
>JAFTMU010000387.1 GCA_017452215.1 Clostridia bacterium | reverse complement strand
ACTTCTTGATGTCTGCAAAATCATGGCTTCCGCACTGGGGGCAGGCAATGCCCTTCTCCTTGATATACGCTGCCATCTCCTCAAAGCTCCAAGCGGCAGGATTATCATTAAGACCGTTCTGGAAGGCATAATCCTCAATCAGCTTGTCTGCACGGTGACGCATCTTGCACTGCTTGCAATCCATCAAGGGATCGGAAAAGCCGCCAACATGTCCCGATGCAACCCATGCCTCGGGATTCATGATGATGGCGCTGTCAAGTCCTACGTTATACTTGCTCTCCTGAACGAATTTCTTCCACCAGGCACGCTTGACGTTGTTCTTGAATTCCACGCCCAAGGGGCCGTAGTCCCAGGAATTGGCAAGTCCTCCGTAGATCTCGGAGCCGGGGAAAATAAAGCCTCTCGTCTTGCAAAGAGCGACGATCTTATCCATTGTTTTTTCGGAATTGTTCATAGTGATTCTCCTGTTTTTATACTATCCTATATATTTTATCACCTTTTCTCTGCCCTGTCAAGCAATTAAATAAAAAATGTTGGAAAGAAAGCACGTAATGCAGGAAAAAGGCGCTTTTGTAACAGGATCGATTCAATAAAGGAGCTGTCGCAAATGGTAATTTGAGACAACTCCTTTTGTTTTTTAGAAGCAAGAATTAATTCTTCATTCTCGCTGCCGTCAGGGTGTTTTTGAGCAGCATGGTAATGGTCATGGGACCTACGCCTCCGGGCACGGGGGTGATGGCAGATGCCACCGGCTCCACCGAAGCAAAATCCACGTCTCCCGTCAGCTTACCGTCGGCACGGCGGTTCATTCCCACGTCGATCACAACGGCGCCCTCCTTGACCATATCGGCAGTAACGAAGTCGGCTTTTCCGATGGCAACCACCAAAATATCCGCCTGCCTCGTCTCCGCCGCCAGATCCTTGGTGCGGCTGTGGCAAAGAGTCACAGTGCCGTTGGCGTGCAAAAGCAGCATTGCCATGGGCTTACCTACAATATTGGACCGTCCGATCACAACGCATTTCTTGCCTGCGATATCAACACCCGTGCGTTCCAAAAGCGCCATAACACCTGCGGGTGTGCAAGGGAGAAAGCTGTAATCCCCGATCATGATCTTACCCACGTTATACGGGTGGAATGCATCCACGTCCTTTCCGGGATCAATACGCAAGAGCACCTCGTTCTCGTCCAGATGCTTTGGCAGAGGTAGCTGAACAAGGATCCCGTGGATCTGCTCATCGGCGTTCAATTGGTCTACCAACGCATTCAGATCCTCTTGCTTGGTGTCCTCGGGAAGCTCGTAAACACGGGAATAAAAGCCCACCTCCTCGCACGCCTTCTTTTTGTTACGTACGTACACCTGCGATGCGGGATTCTCCCCCACGATGATCACGGCAAGCCCCGGAAGATATCCGTTTTCTTGGGCAAAGGCTGCCGTTTCTGCCTTGATTTCTTCTCTGATCTCCTGTGAGATCCGTTTTCCGTCAATGATGGTCGCCATTATTCGTTTTCCTCGTCTTCTTCGTTTTTCTCTTTGCCTTTGCGAAGGATCTTATCCAACGTTTTTCCAAAAAGGGTGGTCTCCTCGTGCTTCCACTCCTCTGTCGTCTCCTCTGCCACGGGAGCAGCGGCAGCTGCCTCTGCCTGACAGATGGGCGTTCTGCCTCGGTACTTGATGGAAAAGATCAAAAGCAACGCTCCCGCAATCAGGAAGCAAGCAAGACCCACGCACTGGGAGATGCGCAACGTAGTGCCGGGAATATACAGACTGTCGGTACGGAGTCCCTCGATAAACATTCTGCCAAAGCCGTACCAGGCAAAATACATCAAAGCGATCTGTCCGTGGAACTTCTTGTGCTTATAGAAAATATTGATCAGGATAAATCCAATAACGTTCCATACGCTCTCATAGAGGAACGTGGGATGATAATACGCCCACGTTCCGAATTTTTCAAGCCCCATTCGCAGGGTGTGGAACAGCGTTCCCTCCCCCGACGGGAGACTGAATTCGGAATTGAAGAAATAAAATCTCGTGGTCTCACCAATGGCGTAGCCATGCGCCTCACCGTTGAAAAAGTTACCCCATCTGCCAAGCGCCTGTGCGATCATCACACCGGGACAGATCATATCAAAGAGCTTTCTCCAGCAAAGCTTCTTCCAGGCACATACGATCAAAATACCGATGCAACCGCCAATGATGCCACCGTAGATCCCCAAGCCTCCTTCCCAAATGGCAATGGCGTCCAAAAAGCCGTCGTATTGCTCCAAGGAGGTCAGAACGTAATACAGTCTTGCTCCAATGACACCGAGCAATACCGTAACGATTCCAATATCGATGATGTCGTCCGACTTCACTCCCTCGTTCCTCTTTCCTCTCCAAAAGGCGTACAGGAACGCAAGAACGATGCCCATGGTGATGATGATACCGTACCAACGGACCTCGATCGATCCCAGGGAGAACGCCACCTTACTCAATTCTATCTCGCCGATCCCAAGACCGGGAAAAGAAACGTTCGTTTTCATACTGTGTTATCCTTTCTTTTGTCTGTTTCAATTTCTTCCAAGGGAAGGATCACCGACATGCCGACGTTCTCCTCCCTGTAAAAGCTATGCAATAGCTCCTCTGCCTCTGCAAGCGTCACGCTCTCCAAAATCTTGGGAGCGTCAAACATCTCACCGCCCTCAAATGCAAAGGAAAGCAACCGATTTGCGATCTCCTCCGTGGAGTCGTAGGCACGGATCTCATCGGCGTAAAGCGCACGCCGACAGCGTTCAAAGGAGTCCTTTGAAAGTCCTTCCTTTTTCACTCTTTCCAAATAGGCAAGCACCCGCTCCATCACGACCTCAGGGTCACTCGCCTCCCCTGTGATGCAGTTGAAGGCGAAGGTCTCCATGGAGGAGTACCCGAAGGAGAAGGAAGGAGTGATCAAGCCCTGTTCGAACAGCTCCCCGTAAAGCTCCCCGGATTGGGAAAAGAGCATTTCGTTGAGCACCGCCATAATAAAATCCCGTTTGAGCCGTTTGGCGGGATCCTGTAACAAAACGGTATCCTTGATACCAATGCTGAAAATCGGCTTTGCCACCTGCATTCTTGCGCTGATGCGGCGCTGTCCCAAGGGAGCGCAGTCCCGATCAAGGATCCGTCGGGGCGATGCTTGCACCGTTTTGGGCAACAGGCGATCCGCCGTCTCCAGAATCTCATTTTCATCAACGTCACCGCACACCACCAACGCCATGTTGGACAGGCGGTAAAATGCACCGTAACACCGATAAAGCAATTCGGGGGTGATCTTTTTGATCGATGCCACCGATCCGCAAATGTTGCGGCTGACGGGATGGGTAGGATAAAGAAGTCCCAACATATTCTGATAGACCCGCTCCCACGGGCTATCCTCGTACATTTTGATCTCCTCGGCAATGATCCCCTGCTCCTTTTTCACCGATGCCTCGGTAAAATAGGGGGTGGTCACGAATTTGATCAGAATCTCCAATGCCTCCCGTACCCGCTCGGTGCAGGAAAAGAGATATGCCGTGCGGTTGTAGGAGGTATAGGCATTGGCATCGGCGCCAATGGCGGAAAACTCCGAAAACACGTCGGTCCCATCGGGAGAATCAAAGAGCTTGTGCTCCAAAAAATGCGCCACCCCGTCGGGAACGGTAATTTCCTCCCCGTCCGCCCCATAAAAGCGATTGTCCAAAGAGCCGTACCGAACCGCAAATAACGAATATATGCTGCTCATTTTTTTGGGAAATACGTAGATCCTAAGACCGCTGGGATGCTCGGTCACCGTGTAAGATTCCTTCAAAAGAGAGGAAAAAAGCTCATTCTTCATCGTATTCCCCCTCTCCGTTCCCCGTTTGTCTGAGGAAAAACACCGTATCTGCAAGGATGTCCTTTGCAGCACGGACGACCTGCTCCTTCGTCACAGCCGAAAAGCGTCTGCGGCACTCCTCCAAGGAGTCCTTCACGCCAAAGAGCGTGCGCCCGAAATAATAGCTTTCAATGGCGGCAGGGCTATCCTCCAACTGTCGGTAAGCATTTTCCAAGGATTTTTTTGCCGCAAGCCACTCCTCGTCACTGATCTCCCCCCGACGTATAGCATCAATCTGGCGGAGGATCTCTGCCTCTGCCTCATCCTTGCGGTCGTTCTCCAAGCCGCAGGAGATCAAAAGAGCGCCCTTGTAGCTGTTGTATACCGACGAGCAGGAGTAACAAAGGCTTCTCTTTTCCCGCACGTTCACAAACAATTTTGAAACGGGAGATGCCCCAAGGATCTCATTGCAAAGCGTCATAGCGTAAAAGCCGTCCCCGTCGGTGACCCTTGCCCCCGTACGAAGTCCCATCACCAAGTGTCCCTGTGACACAGGCAAGGACTCCTCAAAGTGGCGCAGCTGTCTTTTTTGGGGCTTTCCGACAAACAAGCACTCTCTGTTTTCATTCTCACCAAAGAAAAGACCGCCAAACACCCGTTCAATGGCATCTGTCACCGTTTGCTCTCTTTGCGACCCAACGTAAAAGAAACAGGGACGCAGCAGATGGCAAAGCGTTTTCCAATGGGCTGTCAGCATCTCGGGAGTCACCGCCATAACCTGCTTTTCACTACCGTAGATCGGCGTGCCCGAGGGCTCGTTCTCATACATCAAAGAGCGGCAACGGTCGGCGGCATAGGCATGGGGGTTATTTTTTTGCGCCCGAATGGTGTCGCACTGTAATTCCTTTTCGCTCTCCACGTAATGCGCATTCAAAAGTCCGTTCTCGTCCAAGGCAGGAAAAAAGAAGATCTCCCACATGATGGAAAGCACGTCTTGAAGCAAGCTCTCGTTTCCGCAGTCAAAAAGATAGCGTCCACCCAAAATGTTTGCCGAAAGACCTAAAATACGGCAATCCCCTCGGTAGAAATTGCGCACCGAAAGCTCCGTGCCAAAGAGATAGTCCAAGCGCTTGTTCAGTGCCGAAACGGTGGGGTAGCTTTTCGTACCCCGAAGAAGAACGGAAAAGAGCAAAGAGGTCAGGTATGCGCTTTCCCTGTCAATTGGCAAAACAAAGGAAAGAGACAACGTCTCCGCCTTGAATTTTTCGGTTTGACACTGCCAAAGGGTCATCCCCTTGCCAACAGAAATCACTTTTGGGATCATACTACCTTCCCTGTCCAACTCCTTACCATCAGTTTTCATTCAATACCGCTTGGTCCCCTGTGGATCCGCCTCATTCGGAAAGCGTGAGGTGGTGTTTTCCTCACTATCCTCGGGCGGCAGGCTATCCGATTCCACCTCTGTGGTAACGGCAGTTGTCTGAGCTTCGGAAGAGCTCTCCTCCTCACGGGAATCCGTCACCGTACCCGTCTCACGGGACTCGGTCTGTGCCCCATCCTTCAAAGAGAGACAAGAAACGAGAAAAACGGTCAGACAAAGCGCCAAAATCATTGCAATTATATGTTTCACGATCCATTCCTTGCCTTTTGTAAAAAACTTGCAGTTTTACTTCTCTATTATACAGGATTGCTTCCAAAAAGTCAACACCATACTCCGATTTTTCAAAAAAGAGAAGCAAAAAGCAATTTTGCCTTTCGCTTCTCTTTGCAGGTTGTAGACCAAAGGCGCACAGTTTGTCAATTTGCAGAAGCTCTTTTGTTCCGCTTTTTCTTTTGACCAAGAAGGCGCAAAATGAAATAGGCTTCGCAAGCTCAGCCGCAATTGCAAGCAATTGTAGCTTGGCAAAAAGAAAAGCGCCGTAAGGAGAAGAAATTTCGCCGTCTGCGGACGGCGAGGAGGCTTACGCAGCCTCCACTGCGCCGCCTTTTGAAAAAGGCGGGCGAAAACTTTCGTCGAACTGGCGAAAGTCCATGCTTTTGCCTACAGTCCGAAAAGAGAAGCGAAAAGCAACTTTGCCTTTCGCTTCTCTTTAATTTTATTCTTTAAAACAAACCTGAGATCTTGCCGTTTTCATCCACGTCGATCCGCTCGGCTGCGGGGACCTTGGGAAGTCCGGGCATGGTCATAATGTCGCCTGTCAGTGCCACGATAAAGCCTGCGCCTGCAGAGACCTTCACGTTTCTCACGGTCACGGTGAAATGCTCGGGAGCGCCCAGCTTGGTCATATCGTCCGAGAAGCTGTACTGGGTCTTTGCCATACAAACGGGCAGCTTGTCAAAGCCCAAGGCATTCAATCGGTCGATCTCCTTTTTTGCGGCAGGAGCGATCACCACACCGTCACCGCCATAGATGCGCTTGACGATGGTATCGATCTTTTCCTCGATGGTTCCGTCCAGCTCATAGCTGAACGAAAACTCATTTTTCTCCTCGCAAAGACGCACGACCTCACGGGCAAGCGCCTCGCCTCCCTTGCCGCCCTCTGCCCAAACGGTAGAGAGCACCACGTTGACACCCAGCGCCTTGCATTTTTCAATGACCAGCTCGATCTCGGCATCGGTATCCGTGGGGAAACGGTTGACCGCTACCACCGAGGGCAGATGGTAAACATTTTTGATATTGGAAACGTGGCGCAACAGATTGGGAATGCCCTTCTCCAATGCACACAGATCCTCGTTTCCAAGCTCGGTCTTGGCAAGACCGCCGTGCATCTTCAAGGCACGAACAGTGGCAACCACGACCACGGCATCGGGATGCAGACCCGCCGCACGGCACTTGATGTCAAGGAATTTCTCTGCACCAAGATCTGCGCCAAAGCCTGCCTCGGTGACAGCGTAATCCCCAAGCTTCATTGCCATCTTGGTGGCAATAACCGAGTTACAGCCGTGAGCAATATTTGCAAAAGGACCTCCGTGAACGAATGCGGGAGTTCCCTCCAGCGTCTGTACCAGATTGGGCTTCAAGGCGTCCTTGAGAAGCGCCGCCATAGCGCCCACAGCGCCAAGATCCTTGGCAGTCACGGGCTTTTCATCGTAGGTGTACGCCACCACGATACGGGAAAGACGCTCTTTCAGATCGGTAATCGAGTTGGCAAGGCAGAACACCGCCATGATCTCGGAGGCAACGGTAATGTCGTATCCATCCTCACGGGGAACGCCGTTGACTCTGCCGCCAAGACCGTCGGTAACGAATCTGAGCTGACGGTCATTCATATCCACACATCTCTTCCATGTGATACGGCGGGGATCGATATTGAGTCGGTTGCCCTGATAGATGTGATTGTCCAGCATGGCAGCCAGCAGGTTATTCGCAGCGCCGATGGCGTGGAAATCTCCCGTAAAGTGCAGATTGATATCCTCCATGGGAACCACCTGGGCATATCCGCCGCCTGCGGCGCCGCCCTTGACACCAAACACAGGTCCCAGTGAGGGCTCACGCAGAGCGACCACACAGTTTTTCCCAATGCGGGACAAACCATCGGCAAGACCGATGGTGGTGGTGGTCTTTCCCTCCCCCGCAGGGGTGGGGGTGATAGCGGTGACCAGGATCAATTTTCCGTTTTTACGGGGAGAGTCCTTGAGCAAGGCATAGTCCACCTTTGCCTTGTATTTTCCGTACTGCTCCAAATAGTCCTCGTCAACGCCCGCAACACGGGCGATCTCGGTAATGGGCTTCATCTTCGTGCTTTGCGCAATTTCGATATCGCTTAAATATGCCATGGGATCATCCTCCTTAACGGAAATATTTCACTGCGGATGCAAAAAGCTTCATGTCGTACTGACCGTCTACGTTTCTGTAAAGATTGTTGCCGATACGCTCGCTGTGTCCCATCTTACCAAGGACTCTGCCGTCGGGAGAGGTGATACCCTCCACGGCATAGATAGAGCCGTTGGGATTGAAGGAGGTATCCATGGTGGGATTACCGTCAAGATCCACGTACTGGGTAGCGATCTGTCCATTTTTCGCAAGACTGCGAACCAGCTCCTCGGACGCCAAAAATCTTCCCTCGCCGTGAGAGATCGGAACTGTGTAGATCTCCCCCACCTGGGTGCCTGCCAGCCAAGGAGACTTGTTGGTGCACACACGGGTGCGTACCAGCTTGGATTGGTGGCGACTGATGATATTGTAGGTCAGAGTGGGACAATTTTCGTCGGTATCAATGATCTTACCGTAAGGCACCAACCCCAACTTGATCAATGCCTGGAAGCCGTTGCAAATTCCCAGCATCAAGCCGTCACGGTCATTCAAAAGCCGCTCCACCTGCTCCTTGATCTCGGGATTGCGGAAGAAAGCGGTAATAAATTTAGCAGAGCCGTCGGGCTCGTCACCGCCCGAAAATCCGCCGGGAATGAATACCATCTGGCTCTCGGAGAGCTTTTTGGATACTGTCTCCACACTGCGGGCAACGCCCTCGGCGGTGAGATTGCGGATCACCACGATCTCGGCGTCGGCACCTGCCGCATCGATGGCACGTGCGGAATCATATTCGCAGTTGGTACCGGGGAATACGGGGATCAATACCTTGGGACGTGCGTGCTTGATGGCGGGAGCAGCATTGCAGCCGCCCGTGTAGGAGAAGGTCTCCAAGGCACTCTTGGCGGGAGCGTCGGTGGGATAGACTCCCGACAGGGTCGCTTCGTTGAGAGAGAGCAACTCCTTGATGCTTGCACGCTCACCGTCCAGCACGATCTCGGGAGAAGCGGTGGTCATACCGATCTTGGTGGCATATGCGCACTCCACGTCCTCACAAATCTCTGCCACAATGAAGTCCTGCATCATACCGTTGTACCATTCATTCTTGACCGCTCCGTTAGATGCAAATCCGATCTCATTACCGAAGGACATCTTCATCACTGCCTCGGCAAGACCGTTTTCTACCGCCCAAGCCGCCTTGACCTTTCCTGCCGTGCACAGTGCGTGGAAGGCATCCCACGCCGCCTTGGTGCTGTCGGGAGTGGATTCGGTGGGAGCGAACAGATATACAGGGTGTCCCGCCTCCTTGAATTCGGGAGAAAGGACTCTGTCTGCCTTGATGGGAGCAATGGCAAAGGAGATCAGCGTGGGAGGCACGTCCTTGTCAAGGAAGGTACCCGACATAGAGTCCTTACCGCCGATGGCAGCCGCATTCAGCTCCAACTGTGCGTCCATTGCGCCAAGCAGAGCCGCAAAAGGCTTACCCCAACGCACGGGCTCGGTGCGGAGCTTTTCAAAAAATTCCTGTAACGTAAGGTATGCATCCTTATAATCGGCGCCTGCAGCAACGATCTTTGCCATGGAGCTGTAAACAGCGGCGTGTGCGCCCGTGTAGGGGTCAACGCTCATCACGTCGGGATCCAAGCCCCAAGCCATGACGCTTGCCTGATCGGTCACCTGTCCCGGCAATACGGGAAGCAGCGCCGCCATTGCCTGCGCAGGGGTTCTCTGGGTCTTGCCGCCAAAGGGCATGAGCACCGATCCCGCTCCAATGGAGCCGTCAAAGCGCTCGACAAGTCCACGTCTGCCGGCAGTTTTCAGGTCGCTTGCCATCTCTCTCAGATTGCCGTACAGCGCACGGGAGAATACCGAAAGATCCTTCTCTGCTACCTCAACAGTAGCATGCTTATCGGCGCCGTTGGTGTTGAGGAACGCACGGGAAAGATCCGCCACCGTCTGCCCCTTCCAGGACATGACCATGCGAGCCTCCTCGGTGACCACCGCAACACGGTATGCCTCCAAGTTTTCCGCCTCGGCGTATGCGATAAAGCGGTCTGCGTCCTCGGGAGCTACCACTACTGCCATTCTCTCCTGAGATTCGGAGATGGCAAGCTCTGTGCCGTCAAGGCCGTCATATTTCTTTCTTACGGCGTCAAGATCGATGCGGAGTCCGTCGGCAAGCTCACCGATGGCAACCGAAACACCGCCTGCGCCAAAGTCATTACATCTCTTGATCAGTCGGGTAACGTTGGCGTCACGGAACAGACGCTGGATCTTTCTCTCCTCGGGAGCGTTACCCTTTTGCACCTCCGACGCCATGGTGGTCAGAGATTTCATATTGTGGCTCTTGGAGGAGCCCGTTGCGCCGCCGATGCCGTCACGGCCCGTACGTCCGCCCAATAAAACGATCACGTCACCGGGGGCGGGACGCTCACGGCGCACGTTGTATGCAGGCGCTGCGGCAACCACTGCGCCGCATTCCAGTCTCTTTGCCACGTATCCGTCGTGATAGACCTCTGCCACGTGACCCGTAGCAAGACCGATCTGGTTACCGTAGGAGGAATATCCTGCGGCAGCGGTCTGGCAAAGCTTTCTTTGTGGGAGCTTGCCCGCCATCGTCTCATTCAGCGCCTTGCGGGGATCTGCCGCACCCGTCACACGCATCGCCTGATGAACGTAGGCACGTCCCGAAAGAGGGTCACGGATACAGCCGCCGATACAGGTAGCGGCGCCACCAAAGGGCTCGATCTCGGTGGGATGGTTGTGGGTCTCATTCTTGAACATCAACAGCCAATCCTGCTCCTCACCGTTAACGTTAGCGCTGACGTGAATAGAGCAAGCGTTGATCTCCTCGCTCTCGTCAAGCTCGGGAAGCACGCCTCTCTTTTTCAGCGTTTTCACCGCAATGGTGGCAATATCCATCAGGGTTTGGGGACGCTTTGCTGCCTTTTCCTCACCGTAAACCTCTACACGTGCTGCAAGATAGCGCTCATACGCCCGGGCAACGGCAGGGTCGTCGATCTTCACGTCGTCGATGTGGGTAGAAAAGGTGGTGTGGCGACAGTGATCCGACCAATAGGTATCCACCACACGGATCTCGGTGATGGTGGGGTCTCTGTGCTCCTCGTTCTTAAAGTAATTCTGCAAGAATTTCAGATCATCCAGATCCATTGCAAGACCCAAGCGATCCAAAAGCTCGCCAAGACCTGCCTCGTCCAGACCAATAAAGCCTTCCACGGTGGCAACCGTAGAGGGAGTACCGTACTCAATGGCAAGGGTCTCGGGCTTTTCCAAGGATGCCTCACGGCTCTCCACGGCATTGATCACGTACTTTTTCACGGCATTGATCTCGTCCTCGGTCAATGCGCCGCCAAGAACGTAGACCTTTGCAGAGCGTACCGTGGGACGCTCACCCTGGCTTTGCAGCTGAATGCACTGGGCTGCCGAATCGGCTCTCTGATCAAACTGACCGGGCAGAGGCTCCACGGCAAACACCGTGCCGCCCTTGGCATCGATCTCGGTGGACACGATGTCCAGCTGGGGCTCGGAGAACACGGTACGCACCGCCTTTTCAAACAGCGCCTCCTCAATATTCTCCACGTCGTAGCGATTGATCACCCGCACAGAGGCAAGCGTCTCGATCCCCAACAAATTTTTCAGTTCGGAACACAGAGCAGTTGCCTCATGGGCAAGCTCTGCCTTTTTTTCTACGTAAACTCTGTATACCATGATTTATTTTCCTCCTGCCGCCAGGGCTCTCGCTCCAATGTCGTTGCGATAATAGGCATTTTCAAAGTGGATCTGCTTAACCTTTTCATAGGATGCGTCAATCGCCGCCTCCAGCGTGTTCTCCACCGCCGTGACACCAAGCACACGGCCGCCGCTGGTCACAAGAGAGCCGTCCTTGATCGCCGCTCCCGCTACGTACACGCTCTCGGCAACGTTTGCGGGAATGTCAATGGCAAAGCCCTTGTCGTACTTTGTGGGGTATCCCTTGGATGCCATGATCACGCAGCAGGCGTGACGGTCGGCAAATTTCACCTCGCACTCACCAAGAGTGCCGTTGGCGGTCGCCTGCATGATCGTCAAGAGATCGCTCTCCAACAAAGGCAGAACCACCTGGGTCTCGGGGTCACCGAAGCGACAGTTGTACTCGATCACACGGGGACCGTTCGGCGTGAGCATCAAGCCGAAATACAGGCAGCCCTTGAAGGTCCGTCCCTCGGCGTTCATGGCATTGATCGTGGGAAGGAAGATCTCCCTCATACACACCTCGGCAATTTCGGGAGTATAGCAGGGATTCGGCGCAACCGTTCCCATACCGCCCGTGTTCAAGCCCGTATCGTTGTCCCCTGCCCGCTTGTGGTCCATAGAGGACACCATGGGAACCACCGTTTTTCCGTCGGTAAAGGAAAGCACCGACACCTCGGGACCCGTGAGGAATTCCTCGATCACGATATGGCTTCCGCTCTCGCCAAAGACCTTGTCCTCCATCATGGAGCGCACAGCCTCCACGGCTTCCTCTCTGGTCTGAGCGATGATCACACCCTTACCCAGCGCCAGGCCGTCTGCCTTGATGACGGTGGGAATGGGAGCGTCCTTAATGTAATCCAACGCCTTTTGCATATCGTCAAAGACCTCGTATGCGGCGGTGGGGATCCCGTATTTTTTCATCAGATTTTTGGAAAAGACCTTGCTTCACTCAATGATCGCCGCATTGGCACGGGGACCAAAGCAAGGGATCCCCAAAGCCTCCAGGGCATCCACAGCACCAAGCACCAACGGATCGTCGGGTGCAACCACCGCAAAATCGATTCCCGTTTCCTTGGCAAACGCTGCGATCTTATCGATCTCCTTGGCACCGATATCCACGCAGGTAGCGTCGGCGGCAATACCGCCGTTGCCGGGAAGCGCATAGATCTCGGTAACACTTTGATTTTCTTTGAGCTTTTTAATGATGGCGTGCTCTCTGCCGCCGCCACCAACGACCATGATCTTCATGCTTTTTCTCCTGTGAGATATTAGTGATGGAACAGTCTCATACCCGTAAACGCCATTGCCATGCCGTACTTATTACAGCAATCGATCACAGCGTCGTCACGGATCGAGCCGCCGGGCTCTGCGATATATTTTACACCGCTCTTCTTGGCACGCTCGATGTTGTCGCTGAACGGGAAGAAGGCATCCGAGCCCAAGGCAACCCCATCAATGGTAGCAAGATAGGCATCTTGCTCCGCCTTGGTAAAGGGAGCGGGTTGCTCGGTGAAATACTTTTGCCAATTTCCGTCGGCGCAAACGTCCTCCTCGTTCTGATTGATATATCCGTCAATAACGTTATCTCTGTCGGGACGTCCAATGGTGGGAAGGAAGGGCAGATTCAGCACCTTGTCGTGCTGACGGAGGAACCAGGTGTCTGCCTTGGTACCTGCAAGACGGGTGCAGTGAATACGGGATTGCTGTCCCGCACCTACACCGATCGCCTGTCCGTCCACGGCGTAACACACCGAATTGGATTGGGTGTATTTGAGGGTAATGAGCGCTACGATCAGGTCTCTGATCGCCTCCTCGGGCAGATCCTTATTGTCCGTCACCACGTTGGAAAGCAGCGCACGGTTGATCTCAAAATTGTTTCTTCCCTGCTCAAAGGTAATGCCGAATACCTGCTTTCTCTCGATCTCTGCGGGAACGTACTCGGGATCGATCTTTACGATGTTATAGTTACCCTTTCTCTTGCTCTTGAGGATCTCCAGAGCCTCAGGCTCGTATCCGGGAGCGATGACACCGTCGGAGACCTCTCTCTTGATCAAGAGCGCCGTGGTCACGTCGCACACGTCGGAAAGTGCTACCCAGTCGCCAAAGGAGCACATACGGTCGGTACCTCTGGCTCTTGCATAGGCGCAAGCCAAGGTGGACTCGTCCAAGCCCTCAATATCGTCCACAAAGCAAGCCTTTTTGAGCTTGTCGGAAAGCGGAATACCAACCGCCGCCGAGGTGGGGCTGACGTGCTTGAAGGAGGTCACTGCGGGAAGTCCCAGCGCCACTTTCAGCTCCTTGACCAGCTGCCAGGAGTTGAAGGCATCCAAAAAGTTAATGTATCCGGGTCTGCCGCACAAAATCTCAATGGGAAGATCGGAACCGTCCTGCATAAAGATCTTGGAGGGCTTTTGATTGGGGTTGCAGCCGTATTTCAATTCAAATTCTTTCATTTTTCCACACCTCAAGCATTTTTATTTACGATTCTCGTTTCGCACTCACCGCTGGCAATGTCGATGTAACGGACAAAGAGAGACACCTTGTTGTCCTCATTCAGATTTTCCCAGATCAAGGAGGTCAATTCATCGATCTCCACGTCGGGAAGGAGCAGGGTCTTAGGCTCACCCTCAAAGGAAGGCAGCGGATTGCCGTCACCGTTGTAGGTGTGAATGAATTTGGCTCTGCCTGCAATGGGATTGGAATACGCATAGGTGAAGCGCTCGCAGGAGGAATCGTCCCCCTCTGCGCTTTTGAGAATAGACATGGCAAAGTTCATTCCCTCGCTCTCACGGCGAATAATACCCGAGATTCTGGGAGTGAAGTTGGGCTTGTCGTCCTCAAACTCACGGGTGCGCAGTGCTTGCTCAAAGGTCATCTGCTTGTCCATCAGATCGTAAATGGTATCGGTCTGGTCACCGTTGGTCACAATGGTCTTGTTTCCAAGGACTCTGACGGGATAGTAGATGATAAGATGGGGGTCAACCATTTTGGATTCGTCAAACGCCTTGGTGCGCATAGCGTCGCCCTCGGCAACGAACACACGGTTGCGGCTGTTGACGCTTCTGCCCATGATAAAGTATGCGGTGACAGCCTTCTTGCCATCAGCGCTCTTTCCTATGATAATGCCTCTGCCATGATAGGCAAGAGAGTTCAATTCCTGTGCAATGGTGGAAATCTTCATGATTTATACGCTCCTTCTCTTTCGATGTATGTAAACCTTGTTGTTCTCTACCGTGATCCGTCCCTCGCAGAACAGCTTGACCGCACGGGGCAGGATCTTCCATTCTGCCTGCTCCATGATCCGCTTTTGCAGCGTCTCGGGAGTATCCCCTTGGCGTACGGTGACCGCCTTTTGCAAAACGATGGGACCTGCATCACACTCGGGGGTAACGATATGCACCGTAGCCCCCGATACCTTGACGCCCTTTTCGAGTGCCGCCTCGTGCACGTGAAGCCCGTAATAGCCTTTCCCGCAAAAGGACGGGATCAGGGCGGGATGGACGTTGAGGATGCGGTT
>JAFTMU010000386.1 GCA_017452215.1 Clostridia bacterium | reverse complement strand
TGTCATCTCTGAGAAGGCTCGCAAGCTCGCCGGTCGAAGTTTTGGTGAGGGAGCGAAGCGAGCCGATCCAAAACCAAGGAGCTGCCGCTTTGCGGCAGGCGACGAAGGGATCTCGTAACGAGTTTTGTTGTCCCTTTGCAAAAAATGTAACATTTGTCTTTGTAAAGCCAACAGTAATCCTTCGTGAATCCCGCTGCGGCGTACCGCCTTGCGCTTTTGCTTGCTCGCTTCGCTCGACCCGCAAAAGTTCGACTGCGCAAACACCACTTTGCGGCGTTTGCTCCGCTCAGGATGACATATAGGGGTGTTGTATTGCTATATGCCAAGGGTATTTGTTTTCTTCGAGCCCAAAGTTTTAAAAAAGAATAATCTTTTAGACCAACAAAACCCCAACGTGTCATCCTGAGCGGAGCGAAGCGCAGTCGAAGTTTTGGTGAGGGAGCGAAGCGAGCCGATCCAAAACCAAGGAGCCGCCGTTTGCGGCAGGCGACGCAGGGATCTCGTAACGAGTTTCGTTGTCCCTTTGCAAAAAATGTAACTTTTGCCTTTAAAAAGCCACCAAAGAATCGCCCTCACCCGCCTGTTTTGTGCGGATTATTTGAGAAACCTATTGATTTTTTAATCAAAATCATTTATAATGGTAATGAATAACAGATAAAGCCTTACGAAAAACCGCAGAAAAGGGCGACTTGGACTGTATGGGGGTACGAAATGAAGAAAAATGAAATGGATCTATTGATCACAGAAGCGGTACGGGATGCAGATCTGCGCCCCGAGGAGATCCCGCAGATCGATCTGTATCTGGATCAGATCACAAGCCTTGTTGCCGACAAGCGGCGAGAGGGCTCGGAGCGCTTTGCCGACCGTGTTCTGACCAAAACCATGATCAACAATTATTCCAAGGACGGCTTGCTCTCTCCCATCAAGGGGAAAAAGTATAGCAAGGAGCATATTTTGCAAATGCTTTTGGTGTACGAGATGAAGAACACGCTTTCCATCGGTGAGATCAAACGCATTTTACAAAACGTCTACCGCCTGCCCGATTACGATGCGGAGATGCTGGAACGGATCTATCTGCGGTACTTGGAGATCAAATCCTTTGAGCGGCAGGAGGCGGCAAGCACGGTGGAGTATTTCATCAACCGATGCGCTCTTGACACCGAGGATGAGGAGGATTTCCTGACGCTTCTTTTGGGGCTTTCCGCTATGTCCTCCTATCTCAAGGACACGGTACAGATCCTTTTGGAGACCCATTATCCCGATCTCAACGCCGAACGAACCCGTGAGGAGCAGGAGAAAAAGGAAGAAAGCAAGCGACTGAAAGCCGAACAAAAGGCGGAAAAGCAGGCTGCCAAGAGCAAGGAAAGCAAAAAAGAGGGCAAAGAGACCTCCGATGCCCCCGAGAGCGGAGCGGAGGAGCAGAAATGATCGATCTGAGAGAGGTCAGCACGCCCGCCCTTGCCTACCTTGGAGACTGCGTATTGGAGATGTGTGTCAGGGAGCATCTGGTGGAAAGAGGGCTTTCCACCTCGGCGCACCTCAACCAGGCTGCCCTGGACTTTGTCCGTGCCTCGGCGCAGGCGGAGGCGATGAAGCGGATCCTTCCTCTTTTGACCGAGGAGGAGGAAGCCTACTTTAAGCGAGGCCGCAACATCGGTCACACCAACGTGCCCAAGAGAGCCACCGTCAGTGAATACCGCACTGCCACGGGCATGGAGGTCTTATTTGGATATTTGCATCTCTCGGGGCAGAAGGAACGGATCTCTGAATTGTTCCGCCTTGCCTATCCCGAGGGAGCGCTTCAATAACAGAAAAGGAAAAAGAGAAAGGAATCAATACTATGAACAACCCGAAAATCAAGATCAATATTCGTGACTATGGAGAAATGACCGCCGAGCTTTACCCCGACGTAGCGCCCAAGACCGTGGAGAATTTTCTTTCCCTTGTGGAAAGCGGCTTTTACACGGGGGTGATCTTCCACCGTGTCATCAAGGGCTTTATGATCCAGGGCGGCGGCTACGATGAGGGCTTTGGCGAAAAGGATGCCGCCTCCATCAAGGGCGAGTTTGCCGCCAACGGATTTGTGCAAAACACCCTCAAGCACACAAGAGGCGTGCTTTCCATGGCTCGCACCAGCGATCCCAACTCCGCCTCCTCCCAATTCTTTATCATGCACAAGGATGCGCCCTATCTGGACGCCCAATACGCAGGCTTTGGCAAGGTCATTGACGGTATTGAGGTAGTGGACAAAATCGCTGACGTGAAAACGGGACGCATGGGCTGGTTTGACGACGTGCCCAAGACCCCCGTTGTGATCGACAGCATGGAAATTCTGGAAAGATAATTCGGAGGAAAGTATATGAACGCAAAGCTTTTAAAGCTGCTCAGCAAGGATTCCCGCACCCCTGTTTCGGATCTTGCGGTGATGCTTGGCATGAGTGAAAACGAGGTGGAATCCCAGATCAGAGAAATGGAAAAGGAAGGTCTGATCCGAGGATACAAGGCGGTGATCGACTGGGACCGTCTGGACGGCGCATACGTCTCCGCTATCATCGAGCTGAAGGTGACCCCCAAGGCAGGGCTTGGCTTTGAGGACGTTGCCGCAAAGGTGATGAAATATCCCGAGGTAGAATCGGTCTATCTGATGTCGGGCGTTTACGATCTGAACGTAGTGGTCAAGGGCAAGACCTTCCAGGAGGTGGCAAAGTTCGTGGCAAAGGAGCTTTCCACCATCGATTCGGTGACCTCTACCGCTACGCACTTTGTGCTTCGCCGCTACAAGGAGCTTGACGTGGAGCTGCTTGGCAACGGCAAGGACGAACGGGGGAGCATCTGGCTGTGATGGATTACAGTAAGATCCTGTCTCCCGTGGTCACGGGGATCAAGCCCTCGGGGATACGGAAATTTTTTGACATTGCCAACACCATGGAGGACGTGATCTCCCTAGGTGTGGGCGAGCCGGATTTTCCCACGCCGTGGGAGATCCGCAAGGCGGGGATCCTTTCATTAGAGAGCGGAAAGACACGCTACACCTCCAACTGGGGACTGTTGTCCCTGCGTGAGGAGATCTGCCGATACGTCAAAAGGAAATACTCGGTAGAATACCACCCGGACCACGAGGTGCTGGTGACGGTGGGAGGCTCGGAGGCAATCGACGCCGCCATTCGTGCCATTGCCTATCCCGGGGATGAGATCATCATTCCCCAACCCAGCTACGTGTGCTACGAGCCCATTACACGTCTGTGCGGCTGTGTCCCCGTCATTATTGAAACACGGGCGGAGAATGATTTTAAATTGACACCGGAGGAGCTTCTGGCTGCCATTACGCCCAAAACCAAGGCGCTGATCCTGCCTTACCCCTGCAATCCTACGGGAGCGATCATGGAAAAAGAGGATCTGGAAGCCATTGCCCAAGTGCTTCGGGGGACGGATATCTTTGTCATCTCCGACGAGATCTATGCCGAATTGACCTTTGGAGAGCACCCCCACGTGTCTGTTGCCTCCATTGACGGCATGCAGGAGCGCACCGTTTTGGTGGGCGGCTTCTCCAAGACCTTTTCCATGACGGACTGGCGCTTGGGATATGCCTGCGGACCTGCTCCTGTGATGGAGCAGATCACCAAGATTCATCAGTTCGCCATCATGTGCGCTCCCACCACCTCCCAGCACGCCGCCATTGAGGCACTGCGGAACGGAGACGAGGCAGTGGCTGCCATGCGTGAGGAATACGATATGCGCCGCCGCCTGATCGTGAAAGGCTTTAATGATCTGGGACTATCCTGTCGGGAGCCCAAGGGAGCGTTCTACGCATTCCCCTGCATCGCCTCCACAGGACTTTCCAGCGACGAGTTTTGCGAAAAGCTGCTCTATGCCGAGCGGGTCGCTATCGTCCCGGGAACCGCCTTCGGATTGGGCGGTGAGGGCTTTGCCCGTGCCTCCTATTGCTACTCCACCGAGCATATCCATGAGGCTCTCAGGCGCATCGGTCGTTTTTTGAAGAATCTTTGAGTGATAAGTTTTTTTTGTGGGAAGGGGAACTTCTTGAAAGAAGTTCCCCTTCCCACCACTTAATGGATAAGAATGCGGGGGAGGAACTTTTCGGAAAAACTTTCCTCCCGCCATGCCACGCATGGCTTACCCCGTCTCCTCACAAGCTTTTGAAAGTGAGTGGATAGAAAAACT
>JAFTMU010000385.1 GCA_017452215.1 Clostridia bacterium | reverse complement strand
CCCTTCGTTTTGGCGCTTCCACCGCCTCGGAGGACGAACGGGATCTTGACAAGGTGCACTTTGATCTTGCCAAATTTGAGGCATTTGCCAAGGCGTTTTTAGAGGAGCTGGGCGATGATATCACCCCCAAGGAGCGGGAGCTGCTCCCTCTCTCCGCCCTGCTGATGACGTTGGAATGCGGTACCCGTTTTCTGACCGATCACCTCAACGGAGATATCTATTTCAGTATCCGTCGTGAGAACCACAATCTGGACCGCTGCCGCACCCAGTATAAGCTGGTTGCCGAGATGGAGGCGCTTTTGCCCCAAATGGCGGAAATCGTTGCAAAATATTGACCCTAATCGGTGGCTGAGTGAATCACTCAGCCCCTATTTTTTAAAAATCGGTTGCAAATACGCAACAAAGATGGTATAATAAGGACGAAGAAATATCAGTAAAAGGAGACAGATCTTATGTTAGGTAATTTCAGCTATTCCAATCCCACCAAGCTCTATTTCGGTGAAAATTCCCTTGAATTCTTGAACGAGGAGCTACCCAAATACGGTAAACGTGTGCAGCTCATCTACGGCAAAAGCTCCATCAAGAAAAACGGACTCTATGACAAAATCGTAGAGATCCTCAAAAAGAACGGCAAGGAGATCTTTGAGGATGCGGGCGTTATGCCCAACCCCACGGTGCAAAAGCTCTACGAGGGCTGCAAGATCGCCAAGGACAACGACGTGGATCTGCTTTTGGCGGTGGGCGGCGGCAGCGTTTGCGACTATGCAAAGGCAGTTGCGGCATCTGCTCACTGCAAGGAGGATCCTTGGGAGAAATACTATTTGCGTTCAGAGGAAATAGATAACCGCATTCTTCCCGTCGGCTGTGTGTTGACCATGGTAGGCACAGGCTCGGAGATGAACGGCGGCTCGGTGATCACCAACCACGAGCAAAAATTGAAGATCGGCAGAGTGTTCGGCGACAACGTATTCCCCAAATTCTCGATCCTCAACCCTGTCTTTACCTACACGCTCCCCGAATATCAAATGGTAGCGGGCATTTACGATATCATGTCTCACATTCTGGAGCAGTATTTCTCGGGTGAGGACGACAACACCAGCGACTATCTCTCAGAGGGACTTTTGCGCTCCCTGATCCACAGCAGCCGCATCGCCTTGAAGAATCCCACCGATTACGAGGCACGTAGCAACATCATGTGGATCGCTACCTGGGCGCTCAACACCTTGGTGGCAAAGGGAAAGACCACCGACTGGATGGTGCATATGCTGGGACACGCCGTCGGCTCCTATACCGACGCCACCCACGGCATGACGCTTGCCGCCGTTTCGATGGCGTATTACAAGAAGATCCTGCCCTATGGTCTTCAAAAATTCAAGCGCTACGCCGTGAACGTCTGGGACGTTTGCCCCGAGGGCAAGAGCGACGAGGCGATCGCCCTGGAGGGTCTTGCCGTAATGGAGGCATGGATGCGGGAAATGAAGCTGGTCATGAACCTGAGCGATCTTGGCGTGACCGAGGAGATGCTGGAGGGACTTGCCAACTCCACCTTTGTGAAAACAGGCGGCTATAAGATCCTCACCCACGAGGAGATCGTTGCCGTTTTCAAGGACAGTCTTTGATCCATGCCCCGCTATGAAAAATGGCTCTCCCGACACACCCACTCGCTTGCGGGCAAAACCGTTGCTCTGACAGGATCCACGGGCGGGCTTGGCAATGCCCTCTCCCGCTACCTTGCCCGCTTGGGCGCCTCCCTGATCCTGTTGGATCGGAACGCAGAAAAATCTGCCGCTTGGCGGGATCGTTTGGGAGAGGAATTTCCAAAGGTGCAGATCAAGTGCATTCGTGTGGATCTGGAGGATATGGGATCGGTGCGGGAAGCCGTTGCACGTTTGAAGGAAGAGCCGTTGGATCTCTTTATCCACAATGCGGGGGCTTACAGCATTCCAAGGCACAAATGCGACACGGGCTTTGACAACGTGTTTCAGATCAATTTTGTCTCTCCCTACTACATGATCCGTGAGCTGCTCCCCCTTTTGCGGGAGCGACGGGGACGGGTGGTAGCGGTGAGCAGCATTGCCCACAATTATTCCAAGACAGACCCCACGGACGTGGATTTTTCCACCCGCAGGCAGGCGTCGCTGGTCTACGGAAACGCCAAGAGATATCTGACCTACGCCTTGGGCGCACTGTTTTCGGAGGAGAGCGAGGCATCGTTGAGCATCACTCACCCCGGTATTTCCCTGACGGGGATCACGGCACACTATCCCAAGGTGATCTTCGCCTTGATCAAGCACCCAATGAAAGTGATCTTCATGCGCCCCCCAAAGGCGGCGCTTTCGATCCTTTTGGGCGTGTTCGAGAGCACCGGCGACCGTGAATGGATCGGTCCCCGCCTCTTTGACGTGTGGGGGCTGCCGAAAAAGAAGCTCCTTTGCACCGCCACAGAGGAAGAGCGCCGCCGGATCACAGGAGCGGCGGAGGAGATATATGAGGGCTTGAAAAAGGAAGAATAACGCAGAGGGCTTTCTCAAATTGCAAATTTGAGAAAGCCCTCTGTCCTTTTATATGTTGGATAGAGT
>JAFTMU010000384.1 GCA_017452215.1 Clostridia bacterium | reverse complement strand
GGCACAACTGATGGTATTGTGCTTTCCCGCCCAAGGCACGTCGGGTAAAAATTCGGTGACTACCCAGCCAAACGGCGATTTTTTGAGATGCTTGCAATAGGTGTGCCAACGGAAATAATAGATCTGTTCTATGATCGGATCAGACAACTCCACCAACGGAATTCCAATCTCATAGGGAGAAATCCCGTTGTGCGGAAACGAAAATTTTTCCGAAATTTTTTTTTGATCTAAAACGTGATACATTTTCTCTCCCCTTAAAACAGTTCTCTGCCGTCTTTATATACGTATCCAATGTACTCATCGTAGCGTTTTCTTCCGTTGTACCAAAGCATCCACTGCTGCGTTTCCTCATTCCACAAAATCGAAGGCTTATAGCAAGCATCGGCATCCCATTGATCGGGCGTGGGCGTTACGATGGGATTGAAGGGCGATTTTTCCCAATCCGTGATCCCGTTTGGCGAGTGTGCCACGCAGATCTGCGCTTTGTCGATGGTTTCATAGCCGATATAAAACATGACGTATCCCATATCGGGCGTTTTGATTACCTGACAACCACCAACGCGGTTCTGCTCGTAAATATTCTTGGGATCTGCGGCAAATACGGGATCGGTACCGTACTTTTCCCAATGGATTCCGTCAGCACTTTCGGCATACGCCAACACGTTCGGCTCATAGTTTTCTCCTGCTGCATACCACATTTTGTAAACGCCGTTTTCAAAAAGTACACAAGGATTCATCACGGAAGGCTGCTCCCACGAGCGGTCGGCAACCATGATTGGCTCTGTCTGAACGCGATGAAAATGAATCCCGTCCTCGCTTTCGGCGTAGCCGATACAGCTTTTGTCGTTTTGCTGACCCGTGTACCACATCTTATACGTTCCGTCAATCTTTAAAACGCAGTTGCGGTTGACGTGATGCTCCCATCCGCTCTCCTCGGTATTGGGAAGCGTAATTTGCGGCGCCTCCCAATGAATTCCGTCATCGCTGAAGGTTACCGCCAGCGAGCGCTTGGGACGCCATGAAAAATCCATGCGATAGCGCCCATTCTCACGGGTAACGTACACGTCAAAGCAGGTTCCAAGCTCCGACGAACCCATTACGGGATTGTTCTCATATTTTACAAATTGCGTACTCATCTGTTTTATCCTCCGTTTTTCACTCATATGCCTGATAAATCGCTCAGCTCAATGCAATCGCCGTCAATCTTTATGTAAGTAAGCCCTGCGCCCTCCAAAACACCGCAACCCATAAACAGATCACGTCTGCCAAGACAAATCTTTTCTTCTCCATGGAACGGAATAAAGGAATACAAAAGCATATCGTCGTTATGCTCCAGAACAATCTCTATCGCCTCGCCTTTTTTCAGCAAACCTACCTTTTTTGTAAAATATTCGTAATAGATATAGTCCCCGTCGGCAACGCCTGTTTCGGTCGGCATCAGCGTTCCGCTCACGGTTCTGTTCTCCGCATGAATATTAAATACGGCGCAAACACCTCTGTCGCCCAAACGATTGCGGATCTTAAAGATCTTTTCTACAGCAGTCGGTTTT
>JAFTMU010000383.1 GCA_017452215.1 Clostridia bacterium | reverse complement strand
TGCCCCAGCGCCACGTAATCGATGTTTTTTCCCTTGAGCTTGCCAAAGCGAATGATATCCTCCCGTGCCGCTCCGCCGCCCGCACGCTCCTGTCCGTGGAGCATGACGATATTGATGCGGTTGGGAGAGAGAGAAAGGGTCTCCTCGTTGGGGCGTTCACTTCCCGTGATCACCACCTCGCCCTCCTCATAGCTTGTCCAGCCGTCGTCGAAAACGTAGAGGTTTTGCGGCTTGATTGCGGGATCCTTCAACACGCTTCCCCGATCGTGGTTCCCTGCCAGATAATAAAAATGCAGGGCGGGATAAGAGGAGATCAGGTCGACTACGTATTTTTGCGTGCTTTTGGTGATGTGATCGCTATCAAACAGGTCGCCCGAAATCAAGATCGCCTCCACGCCTCCCTCAGCGGCGATGCGCACCATATTGGCAAAGGCAGAGCGGATCTCGCCCTTGCGCTCCCTTGCCTTTTCGGGAGACAGGTTGGATTCCATGGGGGAATCCAAGTGCAGATCTGCGCAGTGTATCAGTTTCATACCCTATCGACTTCCTCTCTTCTTTCTTCTACTTCAGTATACCATATTTTCAGACAAATAACAAGACGGATTTTGAGATCCGTGAAAAGAAAAAAGGGGGTGTCTCAAATGCGTTTCGCATTTGGTCGACACCCCCCTGGTTTTTGCTTTGCGGCTTGACGCCGCAATTTTCGTCCATAATTTGACGGTATTTGATCGTACTTGCAAACGAAAAACGCAAATTCCCGGCACAAAAAAGCCTACCGTCGGCTTTTTTGCACTGGGGCTTCGTCAATGACTCAGCCCCTTGAAAAATCAGTTTACAATCTGCACCTTCAATAGGTTAGTAGTACCCTCAAGATTCAGGGGCACGCCTGCGGTGATAACCGCCTTGTCTCCACGGCTGACCAGATCGTTCTGCTTTGCGCAGTCGATAGCGTGAACAAAAAGATCATCGGTATTGTTCTGATGGAGTGCCAGAACGGGGATCACGCCCCAGGAAAGGCTGAGCTGATGGAAGGTCTTAATCTCGGGAGTTGCCGCTACGATCATTTGCGGAGGACGGAACTTGGAGACTCTTCTTGCCGTCAGCCCCGACGTGGTGACCGCAATGATGACCTTGGCGTGTACGTCACGGGCAGTGGTTGCCGCTGCATCGCAGATGGCGTTGGTCACGTCTGCCATGTCGGAATCGTATTTGATCCCCTGATAGATATCCATGTCAAAGGCATCGTTCTCTGCCTGCTCGGCGATCTGCGCCATGACCTTGACCACCAAGGCGGGATGGTCGCCGGTAGCCGTTTCGCCCGAAAGCATCACCGCAGAGGTGCCGTCAAACACGGCGTTTGCCACGTCGGTGATCTCGGCACGGGTGGGGGTGGAGGCATGGATCATGGATTCCAGCATCTGGGTGGCGGTGATGACCATCTTACCCGACTGATAGCATTTGCGGATAAAGCGCTTTTGCAAGCCCGGCAGGCGTTCAAATTCCACCTCAACGCCCATATCTCCTCTTGCCACCATAATACCGTCGGAATGGTTTAAGATCTCCTCAAAATTGTTGATGCCCTCGATATTCTCGATCTTGGAGATGATCTTGATGCTGTGCCCGCCGTGATAATCCAGGAATCGGCGCAGCTTGATCACGTCCTCCTTGCAGCGGACAAAGGAAGCGGCGATAAAATCCACGTCCTGCTCAATGCCGAAGATCAGGTCAGCCTCGTCCTTATCGCTCAGATACGGCATATCGATATGAAAATTGGGAATATTGATGCTCTTGTGATTGGAAAGCACGCCGCCCACGTCCACACGACAACAGATCTCGCTCTCATTGCACTCGGTTACCGTCATTGCCACCTTGCCGTCGTCCAACAGGATCCGTACCCCTGCATAGACCTGTCGGGGCAGATCGGGAAAGGTCATGTACGCCATTTTTTCGTTGCCGAGACACTCCTTCGCCGTCAGGGTGAAGGAATCCCCCTTATGTAAGCAGATCTTGCCGTCTTCAAAGTCCCCCAAGCGGATCTCGGGTCCCTTGGTATCCAGCATCACGCCTGCGGGAAGCTGCAAGCGGTCACGGACACGGCGGAAGGTGTCCATTACTTTTTTATGGTATTCGTGCGTGCCGTGAGAAAAGTTGAAGCGTGCAATATTCATGCCGTTTTTCAGCATTGCTTCTATCACGCTCTCCTCGATACAGGCAGGTCCCAGGGTACAAACAATTTTCGTCTTTCTCATGATCATAGGTCCTTTCCTCTTTTTTCCATCCCATACTATAACACAAAATTATGTCCCATGTGTGTCCGTTTCGGTTTTTTTGGAAAAAAATCGATTTTCTATTTACATTTTTTCCGTGCCGTGATAAAATAGAAGCGACAAACAAAGATAGGAAGGACGATACTATGACCAACCAGGAACGCTTTTTGCAAATTTTTAACGAAAAGATCACACGGGAAGGCTCTGACAAGCTGTTGGATTTTTTGATCAACGGCAGTGACTTTTTCACCGCTCCCGCCTCCACCCGCTATCACGGCGCCCACGAGGAGGGACTTTTGGAGCACAGCCTCAACGTGTATGACTGTCTCTCGGATATTTTGAACCGCCCGAGAATGAAGGAGATGTACGGGATCGAATATCCCGAGGAAAGCATTGCCATTGCGGGTCTGTTACACGATATCTGCAAGGTCAACTTCTACAAGACCAGCTTCCGCAACGTAAAGGACGAAACGGGACGGTGGGTCAGCGCTCCTTATTATACCATCGAGGATACCCTGCCCTATGGGCACGGTGAAAAATCGGTCTACATCGTTTCCGCTTACATGAAGCTGACCCGTGACGAGGCGTTTGCCATTCGTTATCACATGGGCTTTTCGGGAACGGAGGATCCCGGAAACGTGGGATGTGCCTTGGAAATGTTCCCTCTTGCCTACGCCACCTGCTGCGCTGACATGGAGGCGGCATTCCTCATGGAAGGGAAGCTTACGGGAGAGGCGAAATGAGCGCACTCCCAAAACCCTTGCGCCGTTTTCTTTGCCGTCTGTGCTATCTTTTGCCTGCCGTTTTCGGGATCGTTCTCCTGGTCCTGGCTGCGATCCCGCATTTTTGGTACGTATTTGACCATCAAGCCATGGAGACGCACAGTCTGTTCTCCCTTCAGGGAAACACTTGGGCGTGGACACAAAGCGCTGCGGCAGAGGAAAGCGGTGGAATCTCCCTGCTCCTTTTGCGCATCTGGTGCGTACTGTTCTGGGCACTGCCAATCCTTTATGGGATCGTGGCGGCAACGGCAGCCCTTACCTCTTCGATTGCGTTTGCCTATTCACCCACCTCCCGTGTCGCTAACAAAGCCAAACGGGTGCTGCATCTGCTCTGCCCCAATCGCATCTGCTTTCTCCTCTTTCAGTTTTTGCCCCTTGTAGCGGCACTGCTGCCCCAGGTCCTGCTGTTTTGCTATACTGCCCTTATGGGCATGGAGATGCGCCTTGCCACCGAGCTTTGCCACGACTGGATCCTTGCTTCGTGCTTCGCTTTGCTTTCCTCGATCCTCTTTTTCGTGACCCTGCCTTGGCAGAGAGAGGAGCGGTTGGATATGTTCCGCATTTACAAATCGAAGGACGCTATCAAAAAAGAGGAGGCCGGTCTATGATTATGACAACGCTTTGCTATTTGGAGAGAAACGGACAATATCTGATGCTCCACCGAACCAAAAAGCAAAATGATCTCAACGCCGAAAAATGGATCGGTGTCGGCGGAAAGTTTGAAAAAGGAGAAAGCCCCGAGGACTGCATGCGGCGGGAGGTATTGGAGGAAACGGGACTTTCGATCACCCGTCACCGTTACCGTGGCATCGTGACCTTTATTGCCGACGATTACCCTGCCGAATATATGCACCTTTACACCTGCACCGATTGGACAGGAACACAAAAGGAATGCGACGAGGGAGAGCTTGCCTGGATCGATAAGCAGCGGCTCTTTGACCTGACCATGTGGGAGGGAGATCGCATCTTTTTGAAGCTGTTGGATACCGATGCCCCGTTCTTCTCCTTGAAGCTGGTGTATCAAGGTGAACATCTTGTGGAAGCCGTGTTGGACGGCGAGGAGATTCTGAATAAAACAATCTAAAAACAGACACCGTTTGCTTTATGCCGCATGGACATCAAGCAAACGGTGCTTCTTTTTTTATACAAAATATTTGCGAATGAAATAAGAGGGGGAGCAGCTCCATGCGTGGCAGAAGGAGTGCATCACGGGATCGTTATAAGGAGAAACGTCGGGATTGTGATCCACGAACACCTCCCAGAAGGTATCCGCTCCGTATTTGACCATGGCGCCCCAATACTCCTTGATATGCGCCAGCGCCTCCTCCATCATACCAAGCTTCACCATCGCCGCCACCAGATAGTGGTGCATATAGGGCGTGACGGGCTTGATGCTATCGGGGGACACAAGCGCCTCTTTGAGCATCTGCTTGCCCTTTTCCCCATCGATCACGCCGCCCAGGATCATCCAGACCTGTGCCTGCACGGAATATTGCTTTCCGTCATAAGCGTTGATAAAGGCGTTACATTTTTCGCAATAGAGGTACTTTTTCGCCCCATCCATTGCCTTCGCCTGCGCTTCTCTCCATGCCTTTGCGGTTTCGCTCTCTCCCAGCGCCTCAGCTAAGGGAATGAGACGCTCCAAGGCGTATAGGAACACGCCCTGCACGGCAGTGTTGTGCTTCAAGTTGGGCGCCCAATCGATAAAGCCGCCCTCCCAGGAGTTTTCCAGCATGCCGATGATACCGTTTTTGTCCATGAGATCAATGGAGATCTGCATCTGCCGCTTGACCACAGGGAACAGCTCCATGGCTGTCTTTTGATCCTCGGTGTGGAAATAGTAATCGGCAAGAGAAACGCAATAGAGCATGGCGTAATCCGAGATGTTCATATCCTTATCAAAGGTAACCTCGGGATACTGATACAAGCATCCGGGAAGATACTCCTTCTCCTCCTCGCAAGCGGCAAACAGGTACAGGCAACGGCGGGCGAGCATGGCGTTATCAAACAGAACCTGATCGGTCAGGGCTTGCAGATACAGATCTCCCGACCACAGACGCCGGTCTCTCTTGGGCCCGTCCTCATACGCCGACTGCATACAGTCACGAAGCGTTGCGGCGGCAACACGGTCGATCTCTACCAATTCGGGATCAGTCCCCTCGGGCAGAGACTTCCAATTTGCCGTATCGGCGCTGGTCTCACACACCACCGAAAAATCCGAAAGCCGTGTGGGACGGGGGGTGGCAAGTACAGTGACCTCGATGTAACGGAAGGAATAGCGGCGAGGCAGCTCCACCGTTCCAATGCGGTCCACATTGATGATGTCCTCGGTAAGCCAGGAGGAGCAAAGATCGCCGTGATAAGTAGCATAATCCCTTGCGATCTCATAGGGCACCTCTCCGAATTTCAGCTTCAAGCGAACGGGAGCGTCAAGATATCTTCCGTTATCCCGCACCTCAAAGGAGACCTTGCCTACGCAATGTCTGCCAAAATCCAAAACGAAGCGATCCCCTGCCTTGACCACCTCGGGCATACTTCCCAAAGCATGGGCGCTATATCCCAAAAACGCCTTTTCGTCGGCAACGATCTCCACGGTCTTTTCCGTGGTGACGGTTTGAGAAAACAGGGGGGGAATATTCTGCTCTGCACGATCCAAAAACAACCGATTCATAACAACCTCCACAGGGTGCAATATGTTTGTCTTATTATACCATATGCCAAAAGAAAAGTCAATACGGCTCTTCTCATCAGATGCAAAATTCATTAGGGCAGTCTCAAATCACATTTGAGACTGCCCTCGCACAAAAAAGCCGAAGGTGGGCTTTTTTGTGCCGGGAATTTGCGTTTTTCGTTTGCAAGTACGATCAAATACGGTCAAATCATGGACGAAAATTGCGGCGTCAAGCCGCAAAGCAAAAACCAGGGGGGTGTCGACCAAATGCGAAACGCATTTGAGACACCCCC
>JAFTMU010000382.1 GCA_017452215.1 Clostridia bacterium | reverse complement strand
TGGATTGGATCGACGCCATTGTTTGCGGTGAGGGGGAGGAGACGATGACTGCACTGTGTGAGGCGTTTTTCCGAGGAAAGCCGTTTGACCGCATCTGCCAAGCTTCCTTGCCTCGGGTGATGGAGGAGGAAGGGATCCTTTATCGGAATGGGGAAGCCACGGGAGGAATCCTTTATTATGAATCCTCCAGGGGCTGTCCTTATTCTTGCGCATATTGTCTCTCGTCGGCACAGCATGGGGTTCGTTTTAAGTCGGTGGAGCAAACGCTTGCCGATTTGAAATCCTTTGAAGCCTTGGATACAAATTGTAAGATCATCAAATTCGTTGACCGAACCTTCAACGCCGACGTCCAACGTGCAAACGCCATTTGGGATGCCTTGCGTGGAGAGGAATTTACAAAGAAATATCACTTTGAGGTCTGCGCAACGTTGCTCAACGAGGAAAGCTTCCGGATTCTTTCCGCTATGCCAAAGGGGAAGATACAACTGGAATTCGGTCTGCAAAGCACCAATCCCAAAGCACTTGCCGCAACCTCACGGCATATTGATCCCAAGAGGGTGATCGATGCCGTGCGTCGTATTTACAACGTGGGGAATATCCACGTCCATCTGGATCTGATCGCAGGACTGCCGTATGAGGATTATGAAAGCTTTGCAAAATCTTTTGACGATGCCTGGGGCTCCTGTGACCTGTTACAGCTCGGCTTTTTGAAGCTTTTATACGGTACGGAGCTGCGTGAGAGGGAGGAGGAATATGAATACCGCTCTCTCCCGGAGCCTCCCTATACCGTTTTGCAAAGCAAATGGATCTCTTATCCCGAAATGCAGCGGCTCGTCCACATGGCAGAGGCGTTGGAAAGATACGTAGAGAGCGGACGGTTTACGCATGCGCTATGGTATCTCTCGCCCCTGATGCCGTCTCCGTTCCGCTTTTTTGAGGGTCTGTGCGATTATTTGCGGGAGCAGGATCCTCGCCCTCTGCAAAAGATCTCCCAGCCCGATGCGTATCGGTATTTTATGGAGTATGCCGAGACTGCGGTTGAGGGGATCGGCCGTGGGAGCTTGCGGGAGATGCTTTGTGCGGATTTCCGTGAAGCGGAGCACAAGAATCCACCGACGTTTCTGCGTTTATAAAAAGGGGGAAACACCCCCTTTTCCGATGAAAAATAAAAAAATTAAAAAAATGCAAAAAAACACTTGACAAACCCGGTTTGAGGGTGTATAATATTGGGGAAAACAAAGCAGAGCCTCTCCGCTCTCACCCTCCTGCCGGGGCAGTCGGGTTAATAAAGTCATTCTGCCGCTGTTAAAAGCGGTAGCTGTGCCGTGCGGAGATGCAAGTCTTTGTACGGTTTATTTTTTTGCTTGGAGGTGTTGAACTATTAGCGCAAAAGACAAAGAAAACCTGCTCAATGAGGAGATCACCGCAAAGGAAGTCCGCCTGATTGGTGCTGACGGCGAAACGCTCGGTATCATGAGCTCTGCCAAGGCATTGGAAATCGCATACGATCAGGGAATGGATCTTGTGATGATGTCGGCACAGGCGGTACCGCCCGTGTGCAAGGTAATGGACTATGGCAAATTCCGTTTCGAGCGTGAAAAGCGTGAGAAGGAAGCAAGAAAAAAGCAGCAGACGGTGGAGCTCAAGGAGATCCAACTTTCCTGCCGCATCGATACCCACGATTTCGAGACCAAAGCAAATCATGCCCGCCGCTTTTTGAGTGACGGAAACAAGGTTCGTGTGGTGATGAAATTCAAGGGACGTGAAATGAGCCATATGCATATCGGCAAGGAGATCCTCGAGAAATTTGAAGCAGCCTGCTCCGAATTGGGAACGGTGGACAAAAAGCCTGTTCTCGACGGCAGATTTATGAGCATGGTGATTTCTCCTGTCAAGGCGAAATAATTCAACCGCACGCAGAGAGACAAAAGCTGTACAGTTATTTACGAATTTACAAAAGAAAAAAGGAGTTACGAAAATGGGAAAGATTAAAACACATAAGGCTTCCGCAAAGAGATTTTCCGTTACTGCTAACGGCAAAGTCAAAATGTTCCACAGCTCTCAC
>JAFTMU010000381.1 GCA_017452215.1 Clostridia bacterium | reverse complement strand
GGGAGAGCCTCTGACCCACCCTCTGCGTCCCGAATTGATCCAGATGGCGGGAGAGCGGGGATACAAATCCATCATTACTACAAACGGTACACTCCTGGGCAAGCGGAAAGGAGAGCTCTTATCTGCGGGGCTGCATAAGGTCAACATCTCCCTGCACAGCTTTGAGGAGGGGAGTGACGGAGCGTATACACGGTACGTATGCGAGCTTGCGGATTTTGCAAGGAGCGCCGCAGAGCGGGGCGTCATTGTGGTATTTCGTCTTTGGAATCGGGGCTTTGATGGCGGTAGAAATGAAACGGCGCTTCGGCTACTGAAGGAGCAGCTCCCCGGCGTCTGGGCAGAGAACGCCCGAGGCGCTCGGATCTGCGACAACGTCTATCTGGAATGGGGAGAGCGCTTTGCCTGGCCCGATCAAAACGCACCGATCCAAGGGGAGCGGTTTTTCTGCTATGGGTTGAAGGATCAGTTCGGCATTCTGGCAGACGGTACTGTGGTGCCCTGCTGTCTTGACTGTGAGGGAGGAATTCCTCTTGGTAATATCTTTTGTGAGGATATAGAATCCATCCTCGCTTCCCCTCGGGCACGGGCGATGACGGAGGGCTTTCATTGCGGGAAAGCCACCGAGGAGCTGTGCAAAAGATGTGGGTATGCGCAAAGATTTGTATAATGGTTTTTGCGGATACGGTGGGCTGAATTTAAATAAAAGGACTCCGTTTTTGAATATTGAAAAAACGCCACTGTTGTGATATAATGGTTTTGTAATCTCTTTCAATCAATAAAACGAGGTGATGATATGATCAGCAACATTATACCGACTCCCAAAAAGGTTGCACTTGCAGAGGGGAGCTCTCGGGTTTCGCTCTCGGTGAGTGCGGACAGCAAATGGACCTCTTATACCGAGATCTTGTCCGATGCGTTTGAAAAAATGTTCGGGCGCACCTTGGGGGAGGGGGACGGGATCAAGCTTGCGTTTGATGAATCTCTACCCAAAAACGCATATCGTCTGGACTCCAGAGAGGGAATCGTGCTTTACGCATCCGATAAGGAGGGGCTCTATTACGCCATGGCGAGTCTGCTTTTGGCGATCAATAAGAGAGACGGGAGTTTGACTCTCGAAAAAGCCCTGATCGAGGATTATCCCGAAAAGCCGTATCGGGCGCTGCTGGTGGATCTTGCACGGGCATGGCATCCTGCGCACACCGTGCATCAATATATCGAGCTTTGCTTTGTTCTCAAAATCAAATATCTTCATCTCCATTTTGTGGACGACCAAGGCTATACGTTGCCCTCACGGGTATTTCCTCATGTCACCGATGGGTACAGGCATTATACCTTTGAGGAGATCGAGAAAATGCGTGCCCACGCCAATCGGTTGGGCATTGTGCTGATCCCCGAGTTTGAGGTTCCGGGGCACGCCTCCATTCTCAATGAGAATTACCCCGAGGTCTTTGCCAACAAGGCGGTAGACGGAAAGGACACTTTTACCGTAGACGGCGCCGTGATCACGGGCAGAAGCATTATCTGTGCGGGCAGCGAAAAAACCTTTGAAGCGGTAAAGGCGATGCTTACCGAGGTGTGCGAGCTGTTTCCCGAGTCTCCCTATATTCATATCGGCGGAGACGAAGCGAACATCAAGGTGTGGAACGAGTGCGCCGCTTGCAAGGAATACATGGAGAAGCACGGCATCGAGGACGAATACGAGCTTTACAGCGAATTTGTAGGACGTGTTGCACGTTTTGTCCTTGATCTCGGCAGGATTCCTATCGTTTGGGAGGGCTTCCCTCAAAAGGGAATCAAGTATATTCCCAAGGAGACCATCGTGATTGCATGGGAATCTTATTATCATATGGCGGACGATCTTTTGAGAGAGGGCTTTCAGGTGATCAACTCCGCTTGGAAGCCGCTGTATATCGTGCCCAACCTTGACAGACGCTGGGGCGTGCCGGAGATCCTTGATTGGAACGTCTATAATTGGCAGAACTTTTCCTCCAAATCAAGAGCATATCTCAATCCCATCAACGTCCCCCCTACGGATCAGGTCATCGGTGCCCAGCTTTGCGCTTGGGAAAGCACCTTTGAGCATGAGATCGGAAGGGTGATCGATTGCCTGTTCGCTCTTTCGGAGCGGACCTGGACGGTGGATCGCTTGCACAGCCTCGGGGAGTTTTCAAAGCGTTCTCTCCCCATGTTGTGGCGTGTCACGAGATATATTCAACAAGTGTAACGAATCAAAAAAACAAAAGCCTTGCGAAGGAACGACCTTTGCAGGGCTTTTGTTGTGAGAAGGAGAGGAAGCAAAAGGAAACGGTTTTTCAATCAAAGAGAAAGAGAATGCGGATCAAGAAATTTGTCGAATTTTGCACTTTTACCAAACAATACAAAAAAACCAAGCATTTTCTTTGGGAATTTTGCCTGTAGAGCGCAGAAAACCCTTGACTTTTGAATCCTAACGTGCTATAATATAATAGTATGAATGTATTTTCTCGGTTTGTTTTTGCAAAAACGACCGACGACATCCTAAAAGATTGTGGGATAGACATTTAAATGCGACTGGGTGTTAATGAGAAATCAAAAAAATAACGTGATCCATTGTTTTCATAGGCGGATTTGTTCCCACTATGAAAACAGGTTATGTTTTACAGGAGCAAATAATGAGAAAAAATAACACGTTTAATACCCCTTCTGCGACCCGTTCGAAAGTAACAAAAGTTTTTGAAAAATGGCATATGGTTGCCGTGTTTTTGGTTCTCTATGATTTGGTTGTCGTAACGGGGGCTTATTTTGTTGCCCTTTGGCTCAGATTTGATTGCCGCTTTACGGAAATTCCGTATGAATACTTAATGGCATGGTTGAAATTTTCTCCGATCTATGCGGTAGTCAGTGTTTTTGTTTTTTGGAAATTACACTTATATCAAAGCATCTGGAAATTTGCCAGCTTTACCGAGCTGGAAAACGTTGCGATCAGCTCCTTGATCCTGGGTGTTTTTCATGCCATTGGTGTCACCGTTTTATTTGAAAGGATGCCTATCACCTATTACGTTATCGGCATTGCAATTCAATTTTTGCTGATTTTATTGGTTCGCTTTGCTTACAGATTCGTACTGTTAGAGCGCAGAAAACGGACGAGGGCATTGCAGAAAACCATGGCAAGCCGTGTTATGCTGATCGGCGCCGGTTCTGCGGGGCAGATGATATTAAGGGATTTGCACGGCGCAAAGGAAGTCAACGAGCGAGTTTGCTGCATTATAGACGATAACAGCAACAAATGGGGGCGGTTTATTGACGGCGTTCCGATCGTTGGCGGCAGAGACGATATTCTTCTCAACGTAGAAAAATACAGGATCGAAAAAATCTTTTTGGCTATCCCGTCTGCCACGACAGAGCAACGGCGTGATATTTTGGATATCTGCAAGGAAACAAGCTGCGAGTTGAAAAATCTGCCGGGTGTGTATGAGTTTGTGACGGGAAATATTACCGCAAAAGCCATGAAGGACGTGGCGCCGGAGGATTTACTCGGGCGTGATCCGATTCGGGCAAACATGGAGGAAATCTATCGGTTCATCTCCAATAAGGTCATTATGGTCACGGGAGGCGGCGGTTCTATCGGCAGTGAGCTTTGCAGACAGATCGCACAGCATCATCCCAAGCAGCTGATCATCTTCGATATTTACGAAAACAACGCCCATGCCATTGGCTTGGAATTAAAGGATAAGTATCCCAAGCTGAATCTGGAGGTGCTGATCGGTTCTGTCAGGGACAGCAGACGCCTCAATCAGGTGTTTATGAAATATCGGCCGGAGGTCGTCTATCACGCCGCCGCTCATAAGCATGTTCCCCTGATGGAGGATAGTCCCTGTGAAGCCATCAAGAACAACGCTGTCGGTACCTATAAAACGGCGTATGCGGCTATGATGAACGGATGCCATCGGTTTGTGTTGATCTCTACGGACAAGGCGGTGAATCCCACAAACATCATGGGGGCATCCAAGCGGATTTGTGAAATGATCGTTCAATCCTTTGATAGAAAAATCAGGGATGGGAAAGCCGAGGAGCTGTTACCGCTTTACGTTCATGCAGATGACGCCGATGACGGTATGCTTCATATGAATTTTCCGGACGGTAAGCCAAAGACGGAATTTGTTGCGGTGCGCTTCGGTAACGTGTTGGGCAGTAACGGTTCAGTGATCCCGAGATTCAAGGAGCAGATCGAAAAAGGCGGTCCCGTAACGGTAACGCACCCGGATATTATCCGATATTTTATGACCATACCGGAGGCGGCTTTGTTGGTTCTGCAAGCAGGAACCTATGCAGCCGGCGGCGAGATCTTTGTTTTGGATATGGGGTCTCCTGTCAAGATCGATACGCTTGCAAGGAATTTGATCCGTCTTTCCGGATTGCGCCCCGACGTTGATATTCAGATCTCCTACACGGGACTTCGTGCGGGAGAAAAGCTGTATGAAGAGAAGCTTATGTCCGAGGAAGGCATGAGGACCACGCCCAACCGTCTGATTCACATCGGCAGTCCGATCCCCTTTGATACCGATGAGTTTTTGCAGCAGCTACCAACACTGATGGCGGCTGCCTATGACGGTCGGGAGGATACGATTCGGGAGCTTGTTGCACAGGTGGTTCCTACGTACCGTCCCGCAGGGGAACACGGCTCGGAGGATAAGGGGGAAGCATACAGAGAGCAAATAAAAACTGTCATGCAAAAATCCGAGGAGAAGGTCGCAACGTTAAAATAACCTGCCAGGAAGGAGGAGCAAAGCGTATCGGTATGGAAGTGTTCAAAAAGAAAATATGGCTTGCTACACCCACAATGCACGGTGAAGAAATGAAATACGTGCAAGAGGCGTATGATACCAACTGGATGAGCACGGTTGGCGAAAACATCAACGAGGTGGAACGGATTACCGCCGAAAAGGCAGAAATGAAATATGCCGTTGCTCTTTCCTGCTGTACTGCTGCGTTGCATCTTGCTGTAAAGCACGCAGGAGAAGCACTGTACGGCAAGCCTGCCATCAGCCACGGCGCCCTGGAGGGGAAGCGGGTGTTTTGCTCGGATATGACCTTTGATGCGACCCTTAACCCTGTTGTTTACGAGGGGGGGATTCCCGTATTTATTGATACGGAGGCGACGTCCTGGAATATGGATCCCGTGGCGCTTGAAAAGGCATTTGAACTGTATCCCGACGTAAGGTTGGTGGTCAGCGCAGAGCTCTACGGTTTTCCCGGTCGAATGGACTTAATCAAAGAAATCTGTGCGAAGCACGGCGCTCTTTTGGTCGAGGATGCAGCCGAAGCCATGGGAGCGACGATTGGCGGAAAGCAGTGCGGCTCTTTTGGTGACTACTCTGCCATCAGCTACAACGGAAACAAGATCATCACCGGCTCCGCAGGCGGATGCCTGTTAACCAATGATATTGAGGTTGCAAATAAGGCACGCAAATGGTCAACACAAGCAAGAGAAAACGCCCCCTGGTATCAACATGAGGAGGTGGGCTACAACTACCGCATGAGCAATGTGATCGCAGGAGTTGTGCGTGGGCAGTATCCGTATCTGGAGGAGCATATCAAACAGAAAAAAGCGATTTATAAAAGATACTGTGATGGCTTTAAGAATCTGCCCGTGCAGATGAATCCCATCGTGGAGGGGACGGAGCCGAACTATTGGCTGTCTGCTATGATCATCGACAAGGAGTATATGTGTAAGCAGGTCAGAGACGATTCCAAAGCGCTGTATCTCCCGGAAAAGGGAAAGACTTGCCCAACGGAAATTCTGGAAACGCTTGCACGGTACAATGCCGAGGGCAGACCGATCTGGAAGCCGATGCATATGCAGCCGATGTACCGTATGCACGAGTTTGTAACTCGTAGCGGCTCGGGTCGAGCTAAGACCAACGCCTATATCGCAGGCGGTTGTATTGATGTTGGTGCTGATATTTTTGAACGTGGACTTTGTTTGCCCAGTGATAACAAAATGACAATCGATGAACAGAATAGGGTTATTGAGATCGTTAGAAGCTGTTTCAATGAAATTTGAAAGAGGGATACATAATGTACGCAAAGTTTTTTAAGAGATTTCTTGATTTTATACTGTCCTTGACAGCCTTGACCGTACTGTTTCCGATTCTGCTGGTTTTGACTTTGATCGGCACAATCGCCATGCGGGGAAATCCGTTTTTCTGCCAGCCCAGACCGGGTAAGAAGGGGAAGGACGGAAAGGAACGGATTTTCATGCTGATCAAATTCCGCACCATGAGCAATGCTAAGGACAAGGAGGGGAATCTGCTCCCCGACGATCAGCGTCTTGGAAAATACGGAAAGCTCCTTCGCAGCACCTCCTTGGATGAGCTGCCCTCCCTGTTGAATATCGTCGTGGGGCATCTTTCCATTGTGGGACCCAGACCCCAGCTTGTCAGAGATATGACGTTTATGACAGAGGAGCAGCGCAGACGTCACAGCGTCCGCCCCGGCTTGACGGGACTTGCACAGGTAAACGGGCGCAACAATATCACATGGGAACAAAAGTTTGAATACGATCTGCGATACATTGATAGCGGGATCACCTTCGTGGGAGACGTGAAAATCATTCTCCGCACGGTCGGTAAGGTTCTCAAAAGAAGCGATACGGTTCGGGAAGGGACCGTGTCCGACATGGATTTTGGGGATTGGCTGATGATGGAAGG
>JAFTMU010000380.1 GCA_017452215.1 Clostridia bacterium | reverse complement strand
TACGGAGCACGCTATGAGGGCGCAACGCTCCTGTTTTCGGTGAATAACCTGTCCTGTGACCGTGTGGCCGAGGAACTGAACCGTAGGCAGATCTGCGTGCGGAGCGGCTTCCATTGCGCTCCCTTGGCCCACCAAACCTTGGGGACCCCTCCCGATGGCGCCGTGCGAGCATCCTTTGGTTGCTTTAATCAGATCTCCTGCGTGGACCACTTGGCCTTCGCCTTGCGTGACATCATCCGAGGAGAGTGATTGACGTGTTTTTCTTGGAAACTTTCTTTCAAGAAAGTTTCCAAACCTTCAAAGAACTGCACAAAAATGTTTTTGCGCCCTACGCTTTATGCGGCAGAGGTCGCTACACAAAACGTAGGGCGCTATTCTTTTTTGTGTCGTTCTTTTGGGAGTTTGAGGGGCTTTTCTTGAAAGAAAAGCCCCTCAAAAAATCGCATCCCTCAAGCATCAACCAATCCGACCGATTGCAATGGCGATCTTACCGGCATCACCGGCGATCTCGACAACCGTATCGGGGGTTTCCACCGAGCCAAGCTCGGCGAGGGTTTCACCGCAAATGAAATCCAGCCAATCGGCAGGAGCCTCACCCTCGGTCACGCAAATACGGATCCGATCGGTAATGGCACAGCCGATCTGCTTACGGGCATCCTGAATATTACGAACGATCTCACGGGCGATACCTTCAGCCCGAAGCTCGTCGGTAATGGTCAAATCCAGAGAAACGATCATCTGCTTTTGGCTGGCCACGAACAAGCCGTCCTTGGCGATATAAGAAACCAAAATAATAGCAGGATCAAAGGCCTCCTCTGCCCCGTTCACAGTCACGTAAGCGGCATCCTCCGCCATGCGGAACTGCCCCGTCTTGACCGCTCTGACCAAATCGGAAATGCGGTTGGGATAGCGTGCACGGATCTCGTTGAAGTTGGGTGCGTAAACAATCTTGGCAATGTTCTCCACATCGTCAATCAAGGTCACGCTCTTCACGTTCAGCTCATCGGCGATCACGTCGGTAAACTCACGGATGCACGACAGCTTGGTGCGATCGGACATCGCCAGCTGCATGGAGCTGAGCGGCTGTCTGTTCTTCACACGGTTCTTATTTCGAATGGAACGTGCCAGCGTGATGGCATCCTGAACCAACGCCACGCTCTCCACCAGCTCGTCGTTCCGATACTGCTCGGGGATCTCGGGCCAATCGGCCAAATGAACCGACAGCTCATCGGTCAACAGCTTGTAGATCTTCTCTGCCAAAATGGGTGCAACGGGAGCAAAGAGCTTGGCCGTGTTCACCAGCACATAGTACAGAGTCTCATAAGCGTTCTTCTTGTCCTCGGTCATACCCGATGCCCAGAAGCGTCTTCTGGGACGGCGGATGTACCAGTTGGTCACGCCGTCCACCAGCTCCAACAGGCTGTCCACGTAGCGGTCGATCTGATAGGCCTCCATGTGGGCGCTGATGGTCTTCTCGGTGGTGTAAAGCTTCGCCAGTACCCACTTGTCAAGCTGATTGTCGCTTTCGGGGCACTTGACAGGATCTCCTCGGAAACCGTCAATGTTGGCATAGGAAACAAAGAAATTGCAAGCATTCCAGTAGGGCAAAATGAGCTGCTGGAAGGAATCCAAAATACCGTTGTCGTCGAACATCAAGTCCCCGATGAGCATGGCACTGGTCTGATAGAGATACAGGCGAAGCGAGTCGGTTCCAAACTTCTGCATCAGCTCCATGGGGTCGGTGTAGTTTTTGGAGGACTTGGACAGCTTCTTTCCGTCCTTGGCCAAAATGGTGCCGTGCACCACGCAATTCTTAAAGGTGGGCTTGTCGAACAGGGCGACGGACAGCACGTGGAGATAGTAGAACCAGCAACGGATCTGTCCCGTATATTCTACGATAAAGTCACAGGGGAAATGGCTTTCAAACCAATCCTTGTTTTCAAAGGGATAGTGCTTCTGTGCAAAGGGCACGCTTCCGCTCTCAAACCAGCAGTCCAATACCTCGGGAATGCGAACCATGGCGCCGCCGCACTTGGGACACTTG
>JAFTMU010000379.1 GCA_017452215.1 Clostridia bacterium | reverse complement strand
GAGCTTTAACATCATTCTTATCCTCCTAATTTTTTTCGATTTCGGTTGAAATCCTTGTGGGGTTGCGGAAGAATTATTCCTCGTAAGGCTTATCAATGACGGATACGTCAAGATAATCGCCGTACTCCTCGAGCATATCACCGAGCTGACAGTAGTAACCCATCATGATTCCCGAGACTGCATAGCGCTTGTAATCATCCGACTCAAACTCGGGAAGCGCCGCTTTGGCACGCACCCGAATCCTCGTGGCGCCCTCGTCGATTTCATAATCGACCGAGGAAGCGTATGAAACCTCGATGGTATTGATGAGAAACATTGTCATGGAGGAGATCGCCGCACACAAAATGTCGTCGCCTGCTTCTCCGTACCCTGCGTGACCCTGCTCCTCGAAGCCGTAGAACACTCCGCCGCTTCTGAAAAACACGATTTTCGTCATGTCAGTTGACTGAAAAGAATCAGCCCTCGATCTTTACGATCTGAACCTTAGTGAACGGTTGTCTGTGACCGATCTTCTTCTTTTCGTTCTTCTTCGGCTTGTACTTAAGAACATAGATCTTCTTGTTCTTGCCGTTTTTGAGAACCTTGGCAGTAACCTTGGCACCCTCAACTACGGGTGTACCAACCTTGAAGCCGTTGTCGTTGGACAGAGCCTTAACGCTGTCGAATACGATCTCGTCTCCTTCGTTGACGTCGAGCTTTTCAACAAAAATAATGTCCTGCTCGATTACTTTGTACTGCTTTCCGCCGGTTTCGATAACTGCAAACACGAAAAGCACCTCTCTTTCTGATAGACTCGCTGATAGAAGGCGGTGTCATTTGGACACACTTAAAAAAGCCTTTTTCAAGCGGCATATTATTATAGCACGTTTTGCAAGTGTTTGTCAAGTGTTTTTTTGATTTTTTCTGCTGTTTTTTATGAAATTTTTACTGTAAAAAAGGTATATCCCGTATTATCGGGAGAGACGTGAGCGCTTTCCCACTCCCATGGCAGTGTGATCTCCTTTTTTGCCGTGCGCAGAATGAGATAGTCTCCGCTCTTGTACCAGACCTCGGGAGCGAAAAGCTCCACGTACTCCTCCAAGGTCACGTCCTGCTCCATCATCAAAGCGGCATGGGGAGCGCCCACGTAGCGCAAGTGCCACGGTTCGTACAGGATCCCTGTGATCACCTCCTTGTCCCGTGCATAGCGGATCACAAAGCCGTAGTCACCGCAAATGCGGTTGACCTCCCTGCCTGCGGGAGATTTCAGGAACTCCCTGCCTGCGTAATACGGCGCATAAACGTCCAGGGCGACGCCTGCCTCGTGCTCACTGCATCCCAAGGGGGCTGCGGTTCCTGATGCACTTTCGGCAAGGATCTTCTTCTGCTCCTCGGCGGTGCGGTAGTCGCTGGATACGTAGATACGCACGCCTGTGCGCCGCTGCACCTCGTCCCGAAGCGCCACGTAAGCATCCACCATCAAGGGGTGCATTTGCGCTCCGTTGTATTCGGTCAAGGTTGGCTCATACTCCTTTGGCAAGGGGTGCGTGGCGTTGACCAGCATCATCAATGAAGAAGCGCTGACCTTTTCCAAAGCACACAGCTCCTCTATGCTCCACGTCCTCCCCTTTGGGGACTCGGACAGAGGGGTAAGGTCCATGGGGGGCGGCACGTCCATCGTCTGCTCGATCCACAAGCCTACGTCGCTACGCAAGGCGAAAAAGACGGTAACGGACAGAAGAAGCGCTATGGAGAGCGCCCAGGCGATTCCTTGCTTGATGCGTGCTTTCATATCACTTCCTCCTTTGGTCCTTGATCAAGAATCCCCGACCGCAGGTTACGATACGGTGCGGTCGGGGGCGTGTTTTTTAAGATATTTTCTCCCAGACGGGATAAAGCTTCAGCTCGGTGGCAGATACCACGGTCAGATCGGTAAAGGGAGCGTTGGTAGCGTTGGGGGTACGGGTGGTGTACCAACCAAGGAAGCGGTAGCCCTCCCTTTGCGGAACGGGAATGGCGTACTGTGTGCCGTAGCTGGAATAGCTTTGCCCGATGTGGAGTCTTGTTTCGTCATAATACGTACCGCATTCGGCAAAGATGCTGTCGGGATCCCATTTTTCTCCCAATGCAGGATCGATGTAGAAGTAGATGGTGGAGGGATTGTTGAAATCGTAGAAATCGATGATCTCCTCCCAGGTGTATTTTTGCTTCAGCTCGTTCCATCTCTTGTGATAGATCACGGCGTTGGTCTTATCGAAGAAGTAATCTCCTGCGTTGCCGAAATCGTTACCGGGGGTGTCCTCTCCCTGATGCCAGGAATTGGGCTTTGCCAAGGTATAAGTGATGGGGGAATTGGGGGCATCGCTGTACGTGATGGTGATCACATAATTGGTGCCGTCGTCGGTGGCGACGATGTCAACTACCTCCTTGGGCTTCTTGATAAGAACCTCGGAGATATTTTTTCCCTCGGCATCCTTGAAGATCAGAATGATATTGCCATCCTCGTCGGTCTTTTGGTCCACCTTGGAAACGCCCTTGATGTCAAAGGTCTTGGTGGTGCCGTCGCTGAGGGTAACCGTAACACGGGTAATGCCACCCTCAAGATGCTCGCTGGCGATATCCTCGATGAAAGAGCCGTCCAAGCCGTCCATGACCTGGATGATATCGGACAGGGTTCCGTCCGTTTTGTAAAATTGGATCTTTTGCCCTGTGCGCTTGCCGTTTTCATCGGTAAGCTCCTCGATCTTGACCTCGCCCGTAAATCCTACGCCGTTCTTGATGCGGACCTCGCCCGTTGTGGTAGTGGGATCGGTGTCCAGCACGAATTTGAGGATGGTGCCGATGACACGGTCGGTCTCCTCGTCGATCCAATCCTCGGTGAGAACTTCGCCTGTCAAGCCTACGCCGTCCTTACCGGGATTGACGTAAAATTCCACGGGGGTGCCGTCGGGATCATCCAGCTTAAAGGTGACCTTGGTGACGCCCGTTTCAGGGTTGGTGGAATAGGTAAAGCTTGTGGGATCGATGCCGATGCCCTTATCGCCCTTGTCTCCCTTGGGGAGAGGACGGTCCACGTATACGTATTCGCCCGTTTCCGCATCCTTTTCGGAGAAGGTGATGCGCAGGTAGGGACCGTCGTCCAGATCCACACGGGTAACGGACAGAATGGAAACGCCGTCCTTGACAATGAAGGATTCCAGCGCCTTGCCCTTCTCGGTTCCGTCCTCGAGGATCGGTGTCAGGGTCTTTTGTCCCTCCACGGAGCTATCCACAAGGATCTCTTGAATGCTAAATCCCTGCTCGCCCTTCTCTCCCTGTTCTCCCTTGTCACCCTTGAATTCATCAAGAGACATGGGAATGACGAACACGGAGGGATCCTCCATATCGTCTACGTAATTGATGGTGACCTGAATTCCGGAGCCATCGTCGAGATACTTGACGCTCATGCCTGCAATGTCAATGACCGCAGGTCCTCCCGATGCGCAGGAGGCAAGTGTGAGAGTCAACAATGCCGAGAGAAGGCACAGGACCAACAAAATTTTCTTTTTCATGTTTTTCACCCTTTGGTATCTTAATTATTTGACCGTAGCTCTTCTACGGTGGGTAGCTCTCCAAACAGATATCCGTTCCCCTTGTAGCAAACAAAGCGGAAGGGATCGAATCCCGCAACAACGGTGACCATCTTCTGCATCATTCCCTTGGCTGCCTGGAAGGTGCCTCCGCCCGCCATTTCGGTATACTCCCCTATCCAATCGACGGCAAGAGCATCGTTCATAACGTCGGCATTTTCCAAGCCCTCAAAGGAAACGGTGGAAAGGTTCAAGCCACCGCCATAGAAGGCAATGGGAATATTAACGTACGTGCTGCCTCCATTGGCATAGGAGCTGCCAATCTTTGCCGCATCACGGTACAGCATGGATTTGAGCGGAAAAATATCGTCAATGGTGATTTGGATGTTTTTATCCGCCATTTCCGGAATCTTTTCCAATATTCTCTGAATGATCGGGGAAATGTTCTCGTCGATCAAGCCCGAAAGATCAAGATCCTCCCGAGTTTTGTAATCGTAGAACTTGGTGGATCCCGTGATCTTCAGCTCCACGGGGCGGCTGGCGCCGGAGACATTGGTGGGGGTCAGAGGAACCAACGGCTTGCCCTCCAAGGTAACGGCACTGAAAAGGTCGTTGATCATCGACGGAGAGGGGGTGTAAAGGAAGGGCCCGTTGAAGGCGGATTCAAGAGCGATGGAGGCAATGCCGCTACGGTAAAAGAGCGTGTCCTTGATCTCCACAGAGCCTCCGAGCGTCTTATCTACGGAAGCATTGAGGGCATCCTGCAAGGCTTGCAGAATGCTGCGCATTTGTTCTGCGTCGGTATAGGAGCCTTCCAAAAACGCATTCAAGGCATCGTTTCCGTTCTTCGGATGCCCGTCATCCCTCAAAACGGCTAAATAGTCGTCCAGAGTCATGCGAACACTTTTACCCGGTTGATCGGGATCGGGGAAGGTAAAGGTCTTGGAGCCATCGATGTCAGCGTACTCGTAAGAGCCCAGCATGACCAAAAAGTTCATGGCGTTTTCGATCAAGCAATTTTCGATGCGGGTATTGTGAGAGGAATAAGCACGAATGATGTTCCTGCCGTATTGCAGGACGGAATTGGAAACGGTGACGTTATCGCCGTTGATCTCCAGAACGGTGCCTACCGTTTCGAGATTGGAAAAGCTGTTTCCAACGTCGCAGTTCCTGATGTTGATATCGTTGACCTTGATATTGTTTCCGTCAACGTACATGCCGATATTATCCTGTCCGTAAGCGGTGATCAGAGGCATATCGTTGGGGTCGCCCAGCGTATAGAAGGACAAGGGGCCACGGAACTTATCCGTATCGCTCAATTCGGGGATCCAGACATCCTGACCCGTTTCCTTGTCTGCGCCAAGATAGCCGTCGGTGGGAAAGGTCAGGTTGTGGAGATTGATGGTGTATCCGTTGCCGTAGAAATCCTTTTGTACGTGGATCCCCACGTTGACGATATCCGAGATCTCCCTGTATTTGCCGTTGCTTTTGGCAAAGGCGTTCCACTGGTCAATATAGGAGCGGTTATAGGTGGTATGAAACCAATAAATCTCCTCATCGGAAAATAGACATTTGCCAAGGTTCGCATCGTAAACACCGAAGCATTCCACGTTATTTGCCTTTTTTCCTGTGATCTCGCCGTTGCTGTTGAAATAATAGGTGTTTTTGTAGGTATCGAAGGATTTGCGCAGAACCACGACCTCCCCCTCCTTGGAGAGATTGGTGCAATTCAGAAGGTCCTCGTAGGTGTAGACGTTGACGCCCTCGTCAACGATTTGGTAGGAATAGGTCCGTGAGGTCTTGGTGTTATCCTCCTCTTTTCCTCCCGTAAGGGTCAGCGTTGCAGGACCGTGTCCCTTAACCGTCAGAATGCCTGTTTTACGGTCAAAAGAGATATTGGGGGTGGTCTTTGCCTCTACCTCCATGGAGGCGGGGACGGAAACGACCTTGAATTTGACCTGCGCCCGAACCTTTTTGCCGTCCTTTAAGTCGTATTCCCCGTAATAAACGTTGGGGTCGATATTGTTCTGGGAGCTTTGTATCTCGCTTTCCAGATAAATAACGCTGTTCAGATAGACGATGCCCTCGGTCTTGCGGGTCACGTTTCCCTTTTGGTTGGAGCACGTGATGATAACGTTGCCCTCGCTGATGGGAACGAGATAATACTGACCGTTTTCCTCTATGATTTCGGCGTGGGGCTCCTCGGCGCCGTCGGAATTTTTGACCGACCAGACAAGCGTGTTCCCCTCTGCCAGAGGAAGGTTGGATGCATTGATCCCTGTTGCTTGCAGAGGGTAGCGGGCGTTTTCCCTGATCTGATAGGTCACCGTGTCGCCATACTCCCACTCAATATGCGAAATGTCATTTTGGAACGCCTTGAACGTGATGTTGACCGCAATCACGCCAAGGAGCGCAATGACATAAGGCAAGAGCAAAAGGATCGCTATATTTTTCTTTTTCATATCAATTCACCATTTCGAGATCTATAAAGAGATCCTCCATTTTGCTTTTGATTTTTAAGACGTGCGGAATGCCGAGAAGCGCAAATACCGCACCGCCGAAAAGATAAGATAAAAGAATGTCAAAGCCAAATACGCTACTCACTACCGCCACCCCGAAGAAGGCAAACGGAAGCAGATAAGAATAACAGGTGGAAAGGAAGGTGGAGCGAGGCCTATTATTGCTGATACGCATTTCCTCCTTCAAGGAAACGATATCAAAGATCGCCAAAAGGATCAGAGTCAAAAGGAAACCGAAAAAGCCGGTCATGAGGGAGATCTTCTGCCCTATGAGCAGTGTGACCACCGTGACGAGAAGAGATGCGGTTGACAGGCTGAACGGGACTGACACCTTGATG
>JAFTMU010000048.1 GCA_017452215.1 Clostridia bacterium | reverse complement strand
TTCAGTCTTGCCCTCCACCGTTACAACGAACTTGTCGGGAACCATCCGCTTGGGCAGGACAACCAGACGCCAATCGCACAGATCATCCTTCTCCATGGGTTGAGAATCACCTGAATCACGGTAGAAATAATACGCATCAAAATCGGTAATGCCAAGGAATTCCTCCGCAAATTCAACAACGCTCATGGGAGCGCCCTCATAGTAGTAGGTCTCCGTCTTGCCGCTTTCGAGATCGGTCACTTTAACCTCTCTTTCTGCGTAGGAGACGTCGATCGTAGCGCTCACGGCAATCATCTCGTTAATATAGACCGACTCATAATCAATGGCAGAGCAATGCCAATCATACGCTTCTCTGTCAACACCGTCAAAAATGACGTTCAAAAGCCATTGGACGGAAACAGGAGCTGCAAAGGCATAGCGTTGAGATCCAAGATCTCCGGTCTGATCCTTCACCGTAATGTAGATGGGCTCGACCTTGATTTCGGCATCCAGAACGGTCAAATAGGATCTCTCGGTAATGTAGGTGTTGTAAAGATCCTTCACCAAGGTGTCGTTGAGATAAACCACGTCACTCTCGTCAAAATCAATACCCATCCACGCAAGCGTTTCATAAACCGAACGTCCCTCAGGCACAGAGTCCCACATGGTTTTCAGATTGTCGATCCATGCCATTTCATTCCAATCATCCGAGCCGTAGTAGTAATAACGGCCTACCCAGACGTCGTAATACTCAAGTTCGGGGATCTCCTCCTGACGGCGGTTCAACTCCACCTTGCAGGCACTGTCGATCGTATAGTAGCCGTCACACTCCTGCCCGTTCACGGTGATCACAAACTCGCTACTGAGATCATCATAGGTTCTTACGTACCAGGAGTACAAGACCTCGTCGAGACTAATAGGCATACCATACTGCGAGTAGAATACCTCGCTTCCGTCCTCAATGATCCAGATCTCCCACAGTTCAACCCCCATGGGCATACCGCAAATGACGCAGCAGCGTCCGTCGTCCCAGCCCATGTTATGGTCGCAATAGGTATCGCACTCGGGGCAATAGCCGCCCTGCCAATTATGTGCGTGCTCTTGCTCACCATGAATTTCAAGCATCAGGTCGCACTCACCCGAGAGGATGGTCGTTTCGTCAGCGATCATGCCGTTGACGTACCACATACCCTGATAAAAATCACCGATGTGTTGGCTTACAAAATCGTAAAGCGTGATCTCGGTCTCTGGAACAAAATATTCCTGTCCATTGTACCAAACCGTAACGCCCTTCGTGGGATCCGGAACATCAGGATTCTCCCCGGAGTCGGGAGCATTCATCTTGGTAACGAACACAACCTCTGCGCCGTCATAGATCATCGTTTCTGCCGTGGCAGGCTCGCCGTTGACGTACCATTCTCCCACAGCAGCCATGTCCTCAAAGGACACACCACCGTGTTGGCTGCAAAAATCACCAAGGGAAATAGACTCAACGTTCAAGGTGTAAGGATGCTTCTGTGTTCCG
>JAFTMU010000378.1 GCA_017452215.1 Clostridia bacterium | reverse complement strand
TATCGCACCGAGTGCGCTCGCTGTTTGGAGCCCGTCAGCGGAGACTTTGCCGTTCAGCTGGAACGGACGGTCGCTGCGGAGGGCACGCTCACCGAAGAACAGCTGGAAGAAAATGTGGACGAGTACGCCGTCATTCAAGACGGTATGCTCGATTTGGACGAGGCGATTCGTGAAGAATTGCTCCTCTCCTTTCCCATGCGCTTTCTTTGCCGTGAGGATTGCCCCGGCCTATGCCCCAAGTGTGGAAAGCCCCTTCGCCTCGGCGATTGCGGTTGCCCCACCTCGGAACCGGATCCGCGGCTTGCCGTGCTGAAGAAGCTGTTTGACAAAAATGAGGAAGATCAGTAATTTGAGGAGGTGTAGACATGGCAGTACCGAAGAAAAAAGTATCCCAAGCCCGCAGAGACAAGAGACGCTCCAACAACAGCAAGCTCTCTATGCCCGGCATTAACAAATGCTCCAACCCTGCTTGCGACGCATTCGTAAAGAATCACTGCGTATGCAAGGTGTGCGGCTTCTATAACGGAAAACAGGTTCTGGACGTCAAGAAGGACGCTTGATCCTACCCCGAAAAAACGGACTTGCAGCGCAGGTCCGTTTTTCCATTCCATTCTATCAAAAAGCAAGGAGAAATCGATGAATCGCTACCAACTGATCATTTTTGATCTGGACGGCACTCTTTTGGATACTCTCGAGGATCTTATGGGCGCCACCAATCACGTTCTCACCCAAATGGGACACCCCACACGCACCATCGAGGAGGTGCGCCGTTTTGTGGGAAACGGTATTCGTAATCTCATGTCACGGGCGTTGCCAGAGGGCACCGATGAAGCAGAGATCTCACAGGCGTTCGAGCTTTTTCTCCCTTATTACAGAGGGCACAGCACCGACTGCACAAAGCCCTATGAGGGCGTTCCCGAGCTGCTTACCCGTTTGCGTACCGAGGGGTATCGGATCGCCATTCTCTCCAACAAAGCAGATGCCGCCGTTCAGAGTCTATGTCAGCGGTATTTTCCGGGGCTTTACGATCTTTGCCGTGGAGAACGGGCGGGAGTTGCCAAAAAGCCTGCCCCCGATGCGGTCTATGAAATCCTGAACGAAACGGGCGTTTCCAAGGATGCCGCCGTATTCATCGGCGACTCGGAGGTGGACGTGCTGACGGCAAAGAACGCCGACGTAGATTTGATTGCCGTGGATTGGGGCTTTCGCTCTGCCGACACCCTGCGAAAGGCGGGTGCCCAGCAGATCCTTTCGGACACGAAATCGCTTCTTAACGCTTTGATCAAAGTATAATTTAACCCGTGGGGGCTGTTTCAATGGCAAATTGAGGCAGTCCCCTCTCGACAAAAAAGCGGACCGTTTGACCTGTTTTGTCATATCCTTGAAATAGAGGCTTTCACGGAAGAAAATTCCTTTGAGAAAAAATCGGTTTGGCGTTTAAGCGCTTCCTTTTGGTGGGAAGAATAGCAATACCAACCGAAACGCTTCACGGGAAAATATCTCTTGGTTCGGTGGAAACCAAAAAAAGAAAGGAAGCATGACAATGAGTGTCAGACGAGGAGATATTTATTATGCCGATCTGAGCCCCGTCGTTGGCTCGGAGCAGGGGGGACTGCGCCCTGTGCTCATCGTGCAAAACGATATCGGCAACCGATACAGTCCCACCGTCATAGCGGCGGCAATTACTTCACGCATGAACAAAACCCGTTTACCTACGCACATCGATATTTACGCAGGAGAGGTGGGGCTTGCCAAGGATTCGGTAATCCTTTTGGAGCAGATCCGCACCTTGGACAAAAGGCGCTTGAAGGAAAAGATGGGACATTTGGACGATACGGTGATGAATCACGTCAATACCGCCATTGCGATCAGCTTCGGGCTTGGAAATCCCCAGGAGGACGCCGCTGCCAGAGCCATGATGCAGCAGATCTCCTTTGCGCACCAAGCCCCCACAGGAACCGATCAAAGGACGGAGCCCGTGCCCGGTGCCGTTGCTGCCGTCAGCGAGCAGCCACGGGCGGAGGGTTAACTACAAGGGGGTGTCTCAAATGCGTTTCGCATTTAGTCGACACCCCCCTGGTTTTTGCTTTGCGGCTTGACGCCGCAATTTTCGTCCGTAATTTGACCGTATTTGATCGTACTTGCAAACGAAAAACGCAAATTCCCGGCACAAAAAAGCCTACCATCGGCTTTTTTGCGCAAGGGGCTGTCTCAAATT
>JAFTMU010000377.1 GCA_017452215.1 Clostridia bacterium | reverse complement strand
TGAGCTTGAATTCTTCAGCAAGCTTTTGAATAATGTTCATCGTCGGATTTCCTTTCTGTTGGAGCATAGATTAGGCTTGGCGAAGGGCTTCGATCTCCTCGGGGGAAAGCTCCCTCCATTCTCCTCGATCCAAATCGGGATCCAGGACAAGAGGTCCAAAGCTTCTTCGCTCTAAATAGGTAATTTGATTGTGCACTGTCTCCATCATCAGCTTGATCTGATGATATTTCCCCTCGGTGATGGAGATCACACCCTCCCGCTCACCCGTCAGAGCCAGCGTACAGGGCTTGGTCATATATCCGCCAATATCAACACCTGCCTCTAATTGAGCAACGTCGGCGTCGGATAGAGGAAATTTCACACAAAAGGCGTAGCTTTTCGTCACGTGTCGGCGGGGAGAGAGCAACCGATGAGAGAGCTGCCCATCGTTGGTCAGGAGCATCAGTCCAAGTGTGTGCTTGTCCAACCGCCCGCAGGGAAACACCCCCATTTTGCGGTATTCCTCGGGCAAAAGCTCGGTCACCACGGGATCTCTTGTATCCTCGGTGGCACTGACGTATCCGTCGGGCTTGTTGAGCATGAGATAGACGAACTCTCGCCATACCACACGGCGGGAATCGTACAGAATGATATCCTTTTCGGGATCCACCTGCATATCCGTGCGCTTTGCAATCACGGAATTGACCGATACAATCCCCGCACGCACCGCCTTGGCGCTTTCCTTTCGGCTGGCGATCCCACACTCCGAAAGTAACTTATCCAATCGCACGCTCCTCCACCCCTTTCATAAAACACGTTCTATTTATTATACCACATCCTGCCCCACCTGTCAAGATTTTCTCTTGCCTCCTTTGAGAAAAAAGCGCAACAAAAGCACCACACCTTACACACAAAGTCTCACCAACCTTGTAGGGGGCTGTCTCAAATTGCAAATTTGAGACAGCCCCACGCATGAAAAAGCCGACGGTAGGCTTTTTCGTGCGGGGAATTTGCGTTTTTCGCCGAAAATCCCATCCAACAAGATCAAATTACGGGCGAAAATTGCGGCGTCAAGCCGCAAAAAAAAAACCAAAGGGGTGTCGACCAAATGCGGAACGCATTTGAGACACCCCCGTTCTAATAAATCCGCACTCCCTCAAACGGGCGATTCGTGAATCGCCCCTACCAATGTCAGCCTCCCCCTTTGGGGGATGGTGTAAGCCACAGCGAGCAGTGGCGAAGAGGGCATCCCCACGAAAACAAACCCTCTCCGTCACGGTAAACCGTGACACCTCCCCCAAAGGGGGAGGCTTGGTACAGCGCACTGCCGCAACAAATCTATTCTTATATTCCACGCTCCTCCCATTTCTCATAGAAAAACCGCCCTGCGGTAGGACAGGGCGGAAAACAGATGTTTTTTTATATTAAATTATTTTATTACACCCAAGGGAGACAGAGGAGCTAAAGCACCCGCAAAATCAAGCAATACGGAACTCCTCCCTGCTTGGGACTAATAACGAAGAATGGGAGAGGATCAACCGTTCTGGAGGACAGCGAAAATATCGTCGCCCCAGAGGTCGCTTTCGTCACCGGATGCGGTGAGAATGTCCTCGTTCTCCAAGTAAAGAAGATTTACGATAGGCTCAACATAGTTTTTCATATTCATCAATCTCCTTTCTATTATTCTGCAACAGTGGCGCCAAAGCCCAGAAGGGTATCCAGTTGTGCGCCGTTGTAGCCGCTGTCAATTACTCTCTGTGCAACTGCCTTTACGTTGTCAACGGTAGCATCTGCTGCCACGATGACAACAGTCTCGCCGCTGAGGAGAGTTACCTTAACGTAACCTGCTGCTGCAAAGTTGGTCTCGTAGTTAGTGTCCAAGATGTTTACAATAGAACCAACGATGGTGTTCTTCTCGTAGTACTTGTTTGTTACAACCTTCAAAGAGTAAGTGCCAACGGCAGGCTTCTTGTCGTCTGCCAAAGCCTTGTACTCCTCGGAGGTGTAAGCCTTGAGATTCTTCAATGCTGCGGTGTCAGCTGCCCAAGCCTCGGGAGCGATGAGCGTACCCATCTCAACTGCCTTGAGGGTGCCGTCGGCAACCATTGCCTGCAGCTCTGCTACCAATGCTTCATTGATGGTGGTCTTGAAGCGCAAGCCGGTGGGTTCGCCGTAACGTACGGAGGTGGTGCCATCGGTGGGCTTGGAAACGATACCGTTGTACTCGCCCTCTGCGTTGAAGTAAAC
>JAFTMU010000376.1 GCA_017452215.1 Clostridia bacterium | reverse complement strand
ATTTATAATGTGTTACTCTAACTCGAATGCGCCTGTGTAGAGCTGATAGTACTGCCCTCGCTCGGCAATGAGCTTTTCGTGACTTCCACGCTCGATAATACGACCGTGATCCAATACCATGATCACGTCCGAATTGCGAACAGTGGAAAGGCGGTGAGCAATGACGAACACCGTTCTGCCCTTCATCAAGGCGTCCATTCCTCTTTGTACGATCGCCTCGGTACGGGTATCGATGGAGGAGGTCGCCTCGTCCAGGATCATCACGGGGGGATCCGCCACGGCGGCACGGGCAATGGCGATCAGCTGTCTCTGTCCTTGGGAAAGGTTGGAGCCATTGTTGGAAAGCTCGGTCTCATATCCCTTGGGGAGACGGGTAATAAAGTCGTGAGCGCCTACAAGCTGCGCAGCGTGAATGCACTCCTCGTCGGTAGCATCCAGCTTGCCGTAGCGGATATTATCCAATACGCTGCCCGTAAACAGGTTGGTCTCCTGCAAGACGATGCCCAAGGAGCGGCGGAGATCGTCCTTTTTGATCTTGTTGATATTGATGCCGTCGTAACGGATCTTACCGTCGGCGATATCATAGAAGCGGTTGATCAGATTGGTGATGGTGGTCTTTCCCGCTCCCGTAGCGCCCACGAAGGCGACCTTCTGTCCCGGCTCGGCGTAAACGCTGACGTCGTGCAAAACGGTCTTTCCTTCCTCGTAGGCAAAGTCCACCTCTGTCATGCGCACGTCACCTCGCACTTGGGTATAGGTAACGGTACCGTCGGCGGCGTGAGGATGCTTCCAAGCCAAATGCCTGTGTGGTGATCCGCCTCCGCAATGCTTCCGTCGGGCAAGATCTTGGCATCCACCAAGGTCACGTAGCCGTCGTCTGCCTCGGGGGCTTCGTCCATCAAGGCAAAGATACGCTGTGCGCCTGCCATTGCCATGACTACGGAGTTGATCTGCTGAGAGACCTGGTTGATGTTACCCGTGAACTGCTTTGCCATGGAAAGGAACGCCACGACGATGCCCGCATTGAGGATCTGTACCCCGGAAAACAGGCTTTGGATGCTGACGTTTGGCAAGCCGATGACCAAAAACAGACAGCCCAGCATGGCAAGGATCGTATACAGGATATTACCGATGTTCATGATGACGGGACCCAGCATATTGGCATAGGCGTTGGCACGGTAGGCGTTTTCGTAAAGCTCTTGGTTCAATTCATCAAAGGACTCCTTGGTAGCCTGCTCGTGGCAGAACACCTTGATGACCTTTTGACCGTTCATCATCTCCTGCACAAAGCCCTCTTGCTTACCTACGCTTTTTTGCAGGCGGACAAAGAATTTTGCAGAGCCGCCGCCGAAGATCTTGGTGACTACGAACATCAGTACCACACCGAGCACCAGAATCAGCGTCAGAGGGAGGCTGTACCACAGCATGATGAAGAACACTGTGAGAACGATGGTGCCCGCACGGATCAGGGTGGGCAAGGACTGCCCCACCAGCTGACGCAGGGTGTCGATATCGTTGGTGTAGTGGCTCATGATGTCGCCGTGCTTATGGGTGTCGAAATACTTGATGGGAAGATTTTGCATTCCCTCGAACATGGTCTTGCGCATCTTACTCAAAAAGCTTTGGGTAACGCCTGCCATCAGCTGTGTCTCAAAGGTGACTGCGATGATGGAGATCACGTAAAATGTAACCAGGATTGCTATTTTGGAAATGATCTCCCCTTGGACCTCATTCCAGCTCTTGCCCATTTCCAGAGCCCCGGTAATGGTATTGGTGACCTGTTCGAGGAAAATGGCGGGGATTGCCGCCGTAACGGCGGAAAACATGATGCATACGATGGCAAGGGGCAGCAGGACGGGATAGTACCCGAACAGCATTTTGATGATGCGCCCCAGCACCTTGGTATCAAGGCGGCGCTTCATGGGAGGCACGTTCTGCCTTCCCAAAGAGTTGTTCTGTCTCATTGGAGGATTATTCGGTCTCATCTTCTTTTCCTCCGTTCGTTTGTTGTTCGTATATCTCACGGTAGATCTCACTGGATGCCAAAAGCTCCCCGTGAGTTCCCATAGCGCTGACGGTACCGTTCTCCATGACCAGGATCAGGTCGGCATCCTGCACCGAAGCCACACGTTGGGCAATGATGATCTTGGTGGTCTCGGGGATATAGGAGCGGAAGCCTGCACGGAGCATAGCGTCGGTCTTGGTATCTACGGCACTGGTGGAATCGTCCAAGATCAGGATCTTGGGCTTTTTGAGCAGTGCACGGGCGATGCAAAGGCGTTGCTTCTGACCGCCGGAGACGTTGGTGCCTCCCTGCTCGATCACCGTATCGTATCCATCGGGGAAGGATTGGACGAAGGCGTCTGCCTGCGCCAGGCGGCACGCCTCTACCAGCTCCTCATCGGTGGCGTTGGGGTTACCCCAACGAAGGTTTTCCTTGATGGTGCCCGAGAACAACAGATTCTTTTGCAGGACCATCGCCACGCTGTTGCGCAGCGCTTCAATGCCGTACTCCCGAACGTCCACGCCGCCAACCTTGACCGAGCCCGTAGTGGTATCGTACAGACGTGGGATCATTTGCACCAGGGTGGTCTTTCCCGAGCCCGTGCCGCCGATAATGCCCACGGTCATGCCCGAGCGAACGTGCAGATCGATATCGGACAGGGCATATTTTTGCGCCTTTTCGGAGTATTTGAAGCTGACACCGTCGAAATCGATAGAGCCGTCGGCAACGCTCATCACGGGATCCTTTGCTTCTTGCATAGCGGGTGCTTCATCCAAGACCTCGCAGACACGCTTTGCCGCCGTGGTGGACATGGTGAGCATGACATAGATCATGGAGAGCATCATCAAGGACATCAGAACCTGCATACCGTAGGTCAAAAGAGCGGAGATCTGCCCGATCTGCACGCCGCCGATGCCGTTGATGGCAAGGTAGGAGCCCAAGAGCAGAATGACCACCATGTTGAAATACATACAGAAATTCATCAGGGGGGTATTGATGGCTACGATCCGCTCGGCACGGGTGAAATCCTCGCAGATAGAGTCAGCCGCCGAGGCAAACTTTTCCTTTTCGTAGCTCTCTCTGGAAAAGCCCTTGACCACACGCATGCCACGGACATTCTCCTCGATGGATTCGTTGAGGCGGTCGTATTTTTTAAACACCCGACGGAAGGCGGGCATCGCCT
>JAFTMU010000375.1 GCA_017452215.1 Clostridia bacterium | reverse complement strand
GTGAAGATCAACGTCATTGACACGCCCGGATATCTTGATTTCTCGGGTGAGGTATTGCAGGCGATGCGTATTGCCGACAGTGCGATCATCGTAGTGGACGGTAAGGCAGGCATTGAGGTAGGAACCGAGCTTGCGTGGGACTATGCAGAGGCGGCAGGCCTTCCCAGAGCCTTCTTTATCAATAAATTTGACGACAACGAGGCGAGATTTGCAAGAGTTCTGGACTCCTTGCACGAGACCTTCGGTAAGCATATCTGTCCCTTGACCATTCCCATGGTCAAGAACGGTGAAGTGGTGGGCGCCATCGACTTGATCGATCAGAGCGCACACGTGTTTGACAACAACGGACGCCACAGCGTGGAGATCATTCCCGAGGAGAGCCGTGAGGCGGTGGAGAAGTTCCGTGACATGCTCATGGAGGCGGTTGCCAGCACCGATGAGGACCTGATGATGAAATACTTTGAGGGTGAAGAAATCACCCACATGGAGGCTATCAACGCCGTTCACGAGGGCATCATTCACGGTGATATCGTTCCCGTATTCTGCGGCGCAGCCACTAAGCTGTGGGGCGTTTGGACCATGCTGGATAAGATCAGCGAATCCTTCCCCCGTCACACGGCAAAGAAGGAGGAGCTCCTCTCTGACGGTTCCTCGATGGAAATCGCTCCCGAGGGCGAGCCTGCTTTGTTTGTATTCAAGACCGTTGCAGACCCGTTCGTTGGTAAAATGTCCTTCTTTAAGGTGATGAACGGCACGGCGAGAAGAGATATGCTTCTCACCAACCGCACCACGGGGGATAGCGAAAAGCTGGCGCACATCTACACTGTCAAGGGTAAAAAGCAGACCGAGGTAGAGGAGCTGTCCTGCGGTGATATCGGTATGGTGGCAAAGCTGAACAACACCAACACCAACGACACTTTGACATGGAACAAGGAGTTCTCCTATGCGCATATTGAATATCCCACTCCTTACCTTTCCAAGGTGATGATCCCCGTTTCCAAGGGAGACGAGGGCAAGATCTCTCAGAGCATTGCAAAGATGGTCGAGGAGGATTACACCATTCGCTTTGAAAACGATGCGGAGACCAAGCAGCTTTTGATCTACGGCTTGGGTGATATGCATCTGTCTGTTCTGGCGGCAAGACTGAAATCCCGCTTTGGACTGAACGTCCGTTTTGAGACTCCTACGGTGGCGTACCGTGAAAAGATCACAAAGACCGTTGACGTAGAGGGCAAGCACAAGAAGCAGAACGGTGGCTCCGGTCAGTACGGACACGTAAAGATGAAGTTCGGTCCCGGTGAGGATGAGGGCTTGACCTTCTCCGTATCGGTTGTTGGCGGTACCGTGCCCAAGAATTTCTACCCCGCAGTGGAAAAGGGTGTGCAGGATTCTATGGCAAAGGGCGCTTACGGCTTCCCGATGACCTATCTGGCAGCTGATCTTTACGATGGCTCTTACCATGCGGTAGACTCCGACGAGCTTTCCTTTAAGACGGCGGCTTCCTTGGCTTACAAGAAGGCTTTGGAATCGGCAGGACCGGTTCTTCTGGAGCCTGTGGGGGACATGAGCATCACCGTTCCCGAATCTCTGGTGGGTGACGTGATGGGTGACCTCAACAAGCGGCGTGGCAGCGTTATGGGTATGGAGCCTGCAAGCAAGAAGGGCTATACCGTGGTCCAGGCAATTGCCCCCAAGGCAGAGCTGATGGATTATCCTATCACCCTGCGTGCGATGACCCAGGGCAGAGGCTCCTTTGAATACAAGGTGACAGGCTATGACGTGGTTCCTGCCAATATCACCGCTAAGGTTGTGGCAGAAGCTAAGGGCGAATAAAAGAGAATAAAAAGAGGGGGTGTCTCAAATGCGTTTCGCATTTGGTCGACACCCCCCTGGTTTTTGTTTTGCGGCTTGACGCCGCAATTTTCGTCCGTAATTTGACCGTATTTGATCGTACTTGCAACCGAAAAACGCAAATTCCCGGCACAAAAAAGCCTACCATCGGCTTTTTTGCGCAAGGGGCTGTCTCAAATTTGCAATTTGAGACAGCCCCACCCCTCTTCAAAAGCTTTCGAACGTGGGGGATTTACAACAAAGGTGTAACTGCTGTGGGTATTCGCTGATGTGGTGACCGTAAGATATCGTTTTGTGTGCTATGCGGGATAATTGCTCCCGCAGGTTTTTGGGCGACCATGATCCACCCCCCAAAAAAAGAGTTGTTTTGTGAAGGGGAAAAGAATGCTTTCGGAGTATTATTTAAACTCACGTT
>JAFTMU010000374.1 GCA_017452215.1 Clostridia bacterium | reverse complement strand
GGTATACTTTGCAACACGGTCAACCACATACCGATAGTTTCCACCTGCAAACCACGTCATGTGACACCACAAGCTCAAGCATGCACCAACAGAGATCAACAAATAAAAGATACAAATCAAATAGAACAGCCAATAGAACTCATGCATCCCCGCTGCCGAACCGAGATCGATGAGAAGCTGACGGTTAGCCAAGGCCGCTTTCCCTTCACGGAAATCCTTTGCCTTATAAGAATCCAAGGTGTCGAAATGCCCTTCCATGAGATTTTCAAATTGATACATTTTGTATTCGTCATAAATGGCTTCGCAGGATTCTCTCTCAATCTCCGTCAGGTGGAGGTTTTCAAAAAAGGAAGCATTGGTGGAAAAGCTTTCTTCCCTTTTATTGTTCTTATCCGTAAACACAGCATCAAGGGTGATGGAGAAAACAGGACAGATCAAGAGGAACAAAAGCACAACTGCAACTGCAGCCGAAAGACCGTGTTTAATTATAGAAGACAATCGGGGGCGATGCTGAAGGACTGCAAAGCGGTATGTAATCAATCCGGCAAACAGGATAGTAAACGAAACCACAGTAACGACGCCTGCCCACGCAAGCGAAGCACCTGCCATTCCATAGGCATAGCAGAAAAACATAGCAAGGTAGAGCAGCACCAACATCATGGGAACCGCACAAAGCAGAGCGACTGTGCTCTTGCTTCCAAAATTTTTCGTTGCTTTCAAAATACCCAATTCCAAAAGCAGGTGCAAGACGGATACCACCACCAATGCAACGCAAAGTAAAATATAGAGCAGGCTCAAAACCGCTATGATGATGGACATCGGGCTTGGAGAAACCTCCTCGCTTTGATAAGTCAAACGCATTCCAAGGATAGCGGCACGGTTCATCAATCCCTTTGCGTAACCCGAAAGGTCATCGTATTCCAAAGATTGCAACGAAAGATCTTTCTCTTCGGCAATACGGCGCATCTCTTCGTCGTACTCCTCTGAAATATCGAGAAGATCCTCATATAACCGTGTGTCGGTCAGCTCATCCCCTTCCAGACTTTGGAAGCTATCTATGAAAAAGACAAAATTATCGATGGGAGTGAGCATAACGGGAATTTCAATATTCGAGACCTCAAACTGCATCTGAAAAACAGGGAAAAATGACATTACCAGCATGAGCACCGCTACCGCCAACAGGGCAATTCTCTTGCACAAAGCAAATACGTTCAGCTTTTTCGTTTCATTCTTTTCTGCTTTGAAATCGAAAAAAGAATAGTTTTTCTCTTCTCCGGAGGGAGACTCTTCGACGACAGAGGGAGTCGGTTCTTGCAAAATTGCCTCTTCTTCAACCGTCTGTGTCTCCACATTCAAAACCGGAGGCGTAAAATCAACTTCTTGTTTCGTTCCGCATTTAAAGCAAAATCTTGCTTCGCCGGGCAACTGCACTCCGCAATGAAAACAGAATTTTCTTTCCATAGGTGATCTCCTCTCAAATAATGGTACTATTATAATACCATAATTTGGG
>JAFTMU010000373.1 GCA_017452215.1 Clostridia bacterium | reverse complement strand
CCCCCATACCTACGAGGCGGTCGCCACGGGCAAGGTGGATTCCAAGTTCGGGTCTGCCATCGAAACGGGACAGGCAGAGCAGATCACGCAGTACGCTCTCTCGCTTTCTCATATCCATCTTTCGGGATATCATTGTCACGTTGGATCGCAGGTGTTTGATTCCGACGTTTTCCTGCGCTCCTGCGCCATCATGCTGCACTTTGCGGCTGAAATCAAGCAAAAATACGGATACGTGCTGGAGGAGCTGGATCTTGGCGGCGGCTACGGCGTTCGCTATCTTGAGGAACACCCCGAGATCGATATCACGGCAAACGTGATCGCCGTTGGTCTTGCGGTCAAGGCACAGTGTCAGGCATTGGGACTCCCCATGCCCGCAGTTCGCATGGAGCCCGGCAGAAGCATTGTTGCCGATGCGGGAATGACCCTTTACACGGTGGGCACCGTCAAGCGGATCCCCGGCTACAAAAACTATGTTTCGGTAGACGGAGGCATGACCGACAACCCTCGGTTTGCGCTTTACCGCTCTCCCTACACGGTGGAGCTTGCCAACCGTATGAACGATCCGTCGGCAAAATTCCGTTGCTCGATTGCAGGCAGATGCTGTGAGAGTGGAGATATTATTCAAGAGAACGTCGCCCTCCCCGAAAGCGTCAAGAGGGGAGACACCCTAGCTATCCTGACCACGGGTGCGTATAACTATTCCATGTCCTCCAACTACAATCGCATCCCACGTCCTCCCGTTGTCATGCTCAAGGATGGCGAGAGCTATATTGCCGTCAAGCGTGAGACCTTTGAGGACGTTTGTAAAAACGATATTTAAAAGACAAAATGAGGGTGTCTCAAATGCGTTTCGCATTTGGTCGACACCCCCCTGGTTTTTGCTTTGCGGCTTGACGCCGCAATGTTCGTCCGTAATTTGACCGTATTTGATCGTACTTGCAAACGAAAAACGCAAATTTCCGGCGCAAAAAAGCCTACCATCGGCTTTTTTGCGAACGGGGCTGTCTCAAATTTGCAATTTGAGACAGCCCCGTTCTTTAATTTTCCTCTGCTCCAAACAGCTTCATTTGCTCGCTTTGCGAGGGGATTTGCACACGGGGAAGTCCCAAGTGATCGTATGCCAGGTGTGTCACGCATCGCCCCCTTGGGGTACGGCTCAAAAATCCGATCTGCATCAGATAAGGCTCGTACATATCCTCCAGAGTCACGGCTTCCTCACCCACGGTAGCCGCAAGGGTTTCCAGTCCCACGGGACCTCCGTTGTAGAATTTGATGATCGTTTCCAGCATCCGTCGGTCTACGTTATCCAGCCCCAACTGATCGATTTCCAATTTGGTCAGGGCATAGTTGGCGATCCGCTCGTCGATCCTCCCGTCTCCCATGATCTGGGCAAAATCACGCACCCGCTTGAGCAGGCGGTTGGCAATACGGGGCGTGCCACGGGAACGGCTTGCAATTTCGATGGCGCCGTCGTCAGTGATCTCCATTTCCAAAATCCCCGCATTGCGGCGGACGATGGTGGCAAGCTCCTCTGGAGAATAGAGCTCCAGCTTCAGTATCACGCCAAAGCGGTCACGCAAGGGCGTGGTCATCTGTCCCGCTCTCGTGGTAGCACCGATCAGGGTAAAGCGGGGCAGATCGATGCGAATGCTGCGGGCGGAAGGTCCATTTCCGATGATGATATCCAAGGCATAGTCCTCCATAGCGGGGTAGAGGATTTCCTCCACACTGCGGGACAGGCGGTGGATCTCGTCGATAAAGAGCACATCTCCCTCGTTAAGATTGGTGAGAATGGCGGCAAGATCCCCCTGCTTTTCAATGGCAGGACCGGAGGTGACACGGATATTGACCCCCATTTCTGCGGCGATAATGTTGGAAAGGGTGGTTTTGCCAAGACCGGGAGGGCCGTAGAGCAAAACGTGATCCAAGGGGTCACCTCTTTTTTTTGCCGCCTCAATGTACACCTTGAGGTTTTCCTTGACCTTTTCCTGACCGATGTAATCCTCCAACGTCTTGGGACGCAGGGAGATCTCGGTATCGGAATCGGCGGCGGAATAGCTAGTGCTCATGATGCGGTTTTCAAAATCAAATTCGTTGGTATCCATTGAGCGTCCTTTCCGTATTTCAATACTTCATCAGTTTTTTCAAGGAGAGACGGATGATCTCCTCCAATTCCATCTTGGAAAGATCCATATCCTTGATGGCGGCAAGCGCCTCGGCACGGGAGTAGCCCAGCACCATCAAGGCGTCGGTGGCTTCTCCCAGCTTTCCGCTCTTTGCGGCGGCAACGGGGGCAGAGGCGGAAAGTGAGCCCATATCGGCAGGCGCTTCCTTCATCAGCTTGTCCTTCAGCTCCAAGATGATGCGTGCAGCCGTTTTGGGACCGATGCCGTTTGCCTTTGCAATGGTCTTTTTGTCATCGGTGCAAACGGCGAGGGCAAATTTTTCGGGGGTGAGATAGCTCAAGATCGACATCGCCGCCTTTGGTCCCACACCGGAAACAGTAATGAGAAGCTTGAAGGAGGCAAGCTCGGTCTCGGTGGCAAAGCCGAACAGTTCAATGCCGTCCTCACGAACTGCCATATAGGTGTAAAGCTTTACGGTAGGGGGATCCTTGACCGAACGGGAGGCAGGCATTGCCTCATAAGTGGTGGTACTGACGGTGAGCTTATAGCCAACGCCGCCCACGTCCAACACGGCAAGGTTGTTTTCCAATACCGCAAGCTTTCCGCTGATATAATAAAACATGACAAATCAATCCTTTCTGTCCCCGTCGTTGCTGCTGCCTTGGGACTCGTCCGCTTCCTGTTCTTCTTTTTTGGGGAAGAGCATACGAAAACGCAGAGGTTTTTCCTCAACGTCCCCGTCGTCCATGGATTCAAATTCCTCCTGTGGCAGCTCCTCAAAGGGCTCGTCCCTCAATTGCTCCTCCATGGCATCATCGTTTGCATCAAAGCGGTAGATCGGGTCCTCAACGCTTTCCTTGGAGGACTTGGGATAGGGAACAACGGTTACCTTTTTGGGCGGCTTACAGCCAAAGGAGAAAAAGTGATCCAACACCAGCAGCGCAATAAAGAGAAGCACGCCGATGATGGAAATGATCAATCCCACGCCAATGGCACGGGGAGCGTAAACCAGGCTGACCTGATGGGTCTGTCCCGCTTCGCCGTTGATCTCAAAGGCGATCAGAGCCCCAAATGCCTTGGTGATTTCCACCTCACTGCCGTCCACGTAAACGTGCCAGCCGTTGTCATAAGGGAGTGTGGTCAATACAAGCTCCTCGGTGTCGGAGGCAGTAAAGGTGCCGTCAAAGGAGCTTTCGGTGTAATCGGTAATTACGTACTGATCCTGGGCAAGACGTCCCATGGCATCCTTGAACACCGTCCAGTCGATATAGTAGAAGCATTCCTGATTGGAAAGAACGTAAAAATCATTCTTTACCATGGTCATTTCAAGGTCGATCTTGCTTCCTGCCTTCTGCATTCCAAGGGAGATGATGCGAGTCGTTTCGTTGCCGTTAAAGGTGCCCCATTTCTGTGGCTCACCGCCGTCTACCGAGAGAGTAAGCTTTACCTCTCTGGGATAATTGGTAGGCAGATAGAAGAAGAGCTCGCCGTCCACGGGAGTAGTGACGGTGTAGGTGATCACGCCTTCCGTTTCCGCAGAGGGCTTTTTGTAACCGTGCTCGCCGCCGGCATAAAAGCTCATGGTGACGCCCTTTTCATCAAAGGTATAGCCCGTTGCGGGAACGAAGATCCGTACGGTCTCCTCCTCGCCGAGCATTGCGGTGACCATTGCGTTGAGCCGCTCAAAGGGGCTGACGTAGTCGTCCTCATAGACCGTTCCCGTCATTTCCTCAATGTCTAACCATTGATTGAGTACCCCCTTGATCGAGGAGACTGCGGAGGGAATTGCTTCTTCCTCCTCGGTGCTGTCCTGATCTTCCACGGGGGCTTCGTCTGCAAACCCGAGCTTGAAGTCCAGAACGTCCTCGTCAACGCCAAAGGCAATGGAAAGGGCATAGGGGTTGTAGTAGGCGGTGTAGCCGTTTTTTTCGTCGGTCTTATAAACCTCGTAGTAGTTGGCGTAAATGTCGTTATCCGAAATGATATACTTCAATCCTAACAGGGAATCGTTTACGGGGGTCCCACCCAGATACTTTGACCAGTGGGATTTTGAGGAATATCCCATTTTGTTCAAAAATTTGACCGTCTCCTTATTCAGGGTGGAGGTAGAGCCGGAGAGCCCACGCATGGAGAGTGCCATGTTGTCGTTGACCTTTCTGAAAAAGGTTTTTTCCATGCGGTAAAAGGAGGTGTCGCTCTTCTGTACCTCCTCGACGATGGGACGTGCCTTGTTCAAAAAATTATTGTAGTAGCTGTATCTGGAATATCCAACGTCCTCGTCCAGAGCGTTGATGTTCCAAAGCCCGTTGAGGAATGCCTCGGCGGCAACGATGGCGACCAGTGTCACCGATACCACCTGCTTGTATGCGGAATTGCGCATCACGCCAAGCACTGCCAGATAGGCAAAAATCATGATCAGCGTAAAGTAGATACAGGTAAAATCATTGGGATCCACGTATTCGCCGTCCGAGTATTTTTGCAGCACAACGCAAAGCAGAGCGATCAGCCCGCCTGTGCCCATCATAGCTTTGAGAGAGATCTCCTCGAAATTGGAAAACGCCCGACAGGCAAGCACGCACAAATAAAAGGTGAACATGAAGCTGTAACGGTAGTTGAGCCAGTTGGGACGCTGGAAGCCGTGCCAGATCAGGTCGGGAACACTCAGTGCAAAGCTTGCAAACAGAATAAAGATCAAAACGCCCGAAAAGATCTTCTGCCGCATGGGATAGCGGCGGGAGAGGAAATAAAAGGGAATGAGCAAAATGGTCAGAACGCCGCAGTAAACAAAGGGGAGTCCCGCAGGACGGACGGTATCGTAGGAGCCGGGAAGAAGCTTATAGAAGAAATCCAACAGATCAAAGTTCAATTTCCATTCCCAGCTGGGATCCGAGAAGGTGGTCTTTCCGAAATTGAGAGAATAGTACGCTCCTAACAGAATCACCGCCACCATGCACATCGCCACTGCCGAATACAGAGCGATCCGTCCGAGGGAGCGGAGAAAATGCCATCTCTCTCCCAAGGGATTGTTATGCTTGTCCTCGTTGTGAGCAAAATAGTAGATGAAGAAATAGATCAGGCACCAGATGCAGATCATGTACCCAATGTAGTAGTTGCTGAACAGTGTCAGCGCAAGGAAAACGGTGTAGAGCTTGAATTTTCCGTATTTGATCAGGGATTCAATTCCAAGGGTGATCAAGGGCAGCCACATCACGGCGTCGATCCACATGGTGTTGTTCTGTTGCACCAAAGCGTAGGAGGAAAGAGCGTAGAAGGTGGAAAAGATCACGATCGCCAGCTTGCTTTTCAGCTTTTCTGTTTTGTGCATGTAGTAGCCAAAGGTACCGCCGCACAGTGCTCCCTTGAGCAAAAAGAGCGTCAGGAGCGCTTCCAGCATCCGATCCTCGGGGAACAGGGCGACGATATAAGAGAGCGGGCTTGCTACGTAATAGGCAAAAATGCCGAGAAATTCACCGCCCAAGGCACGGGAAAAGGAATAGAGCAGCTCGGCGTCTCCCTGTACGAAATTCCGCAGGGCTTCAAAGAACCAAACGTACTGACCGTTCAGATCCAACACCAGCACGCAGCCGTCTCCAAAGGGATGGATCTGACGTGCAAGGTAGATCAGATAGATCAAGACCGCAGGAATGAGCATACAGAGCAGAAGATAGCGGTGCTCCTTCCAAAAATTCTTTCTTTTTTCGTTCCAGAACAGGGGCTTTCGCTCCTTTTCCTTGATTTCCGTTTCTTGATTTTGCAGCTCCGTCATATACGGTTATTCTCCTTTCTCGGTGCCGTGGTTTTCTTCCTTCGGAAGCACCTGCTTGATG
>JAFTMU010000372.1 GCA_017452215.1 Clostridia bacterium | reverse complement strand
TCCAAATTCAGCTCCGACCTTTACGTCGAATTCCTCACCGAGGACGAGTACTATACCCGTGTCAGCAAGGCGCTTACTGCAATTTCCAAAAAGGAGCCCGATCTTGGCAAGGCAGAGACCAAGGAGCAAGGAGAGCTTACCTTTTCCGAGAAATATCCCGGTGTTACCGAGAATCAAGTAGATATTCTCTACATCGGCGACCTGACGGATGCAGAAGGAAAGCTGACTGTTTCGGGCGAGGATATGTACCGTGAAATGATCTCCAAGGGCTGGCTCGCAGCGCTGGATTCCGAGATCACAGGCTCGGGCGCATCCAAGAAGATCTGGGAGGACATCTCTCCCGTTCTTCTCAACGCCGTTAAGCTTAACGGCAAGACCTACGCCATTCCCAATAATAACCCCATCGGCGAATACACCTACATGCTGCTCAACAAGACTCTGGCGGATCGCTACGCTATGAACGGATACGTTGCCAACGGCTCCATCGACGGATTCTATAACAAGTATGTTTATCAGTATTTGGATATGGTCATCTCCAACGAGCAGACCGTTCTTCCCGTCGATGCTGCCTATGAGGAGTGCCTTGCACTCTTGGCACACTACTGGTCCATCGACGCCGAAGGCGCCTCTCTTGAGGATACCTTCTCCGTGTTCGGCTCGCTCCTTGGCGATGCCGAGAGTATTTCCAGAGGCGAGACCGTGTTCGGTGTAGAGAGCTTGTTTGAAAATGAAGATTTTGTTTCTGCGTTCCTTCAGCTCAATAGCTACCGTTTCGCAGGGCAGCTCAACGATACCGATGCCGAGGATGCCGAGTATACCGCCAAGGCGATCCGCTTCCAAAAGGGAAGCCTTGCCGACGTTACTGTGACCGACGGCGTGGCGTATTATGAGGATGAGGGCGAGCTTTACTATGCGATCCCCGTCAAGTATCCCACCGCAACGAGCGAGGACGTTTACGGCAATATGTTTGGCGTTTCTGCATACAGTAAGCATATTTCCCGTGCCACCGAGGTCATCGCCTACCTCACTTCCAATGCGGAGTTCCGCAACGTTCTGCAATATGGCGTTGAGGATGTTCACTATTCCTACAACAAGGATACCAAGACTGTTACGCATTTGAGCAACAAGAACGGTGAGCAGTATTTGATGGATCTTTACGCCACAGGTAACGTGTTCATTGCATATCCCGATCAATGGGAGACGGCAAAGGAGCAAAACCGCAAGGCTTTGATCGATCCGATGTTCAATTTCCGCTATGCGGAATATGCCGCTACCTTGGCAAGCGCCGAAGCAAAGATCCTTGCCGATGCAGAGCTTACCGCCTATATGGCAGGCTTGAACGCACAGATCCTTTCCCTGATCAACGCTTGCGAGAGCTACGACGCTTTGGCAGCCTTGGTAGAGGAGCTGAGAGTCGCTCTTAATACCGAGCTTGCTATCTCGGCAGAGGCATTTACTCCCGATTCTGCGCTTTTGGCATCTCTCAACGATACCGAGAACGGCGTGGTCAAGGGTGATTTTGCCACCTTGCTTTACAGCTTGCAGCGCATCACGTCCTACACGGCAATGCCCAAGACTCCCGCAGAGGACGGCGAGACAGACGAGGCTACCTTCTATTCTCCCTTCGGCGTTTACTACGAGTGGATGAAGGCGAACGGATATCTCCCTAAATAAAAGAACGTAAAACAGACGGGGATGCCGCAAAAGCGGTATCCCCGATTTTTAAAAAATAAAATTGAGCAAAAGCACTTTTTTTGACAACACCCCTTGTAAATATCGGAGGAGTATGTTAAAATAAAGGGCAGTAAACCGTTTGAAAGGAAACAACGATCATGCTTGGAGAACAAAAGATCTGCTACTCGGGTGTTCAGCCCAGCGGCAATCTGACCATTGGAAATTATCTGGGAGCCATTCGCAATTTTGCGGAGTACTCCGAAAAATACAAGACCTTTTACTGCGTAGTGGATGAGCACGCCATCACAGTACGCCAGAATCCCGCCGAGCTTCGCCGCCGTACCTACGAGACGCTGGCACTGTATATGGCTTGCGGATTAGATCCTGAAAAGAATACGCTGTACGTGCAATCCATGGTGCACGAGCACGCAGAGCTTGCATGGATCCTCAATTGCTTCACCATGTTTGGTGAGCTTTCCCGTATGACGCAGTTCAAGGATAAGAGCGCAAAGCACGCCGATAACATCAACGCAGGACTTTTCACCTATCCCGTTTTGATGGCGGCAGATATCCTGCTTTACCAAACCGACGTGGTTCCCGTGGGCATCGATCAAAAGCAACACGTGGAGCTTTGCCGTGATATTGCAGAAAGAATCAATCAGATCTATCCCGATCTCTTCACCGTTCCCGAGCCCATCATGGCAAAGAGCGGCAAGAAGATCATGTCCTTGGCAGAGCCCACCAAAAAGATGAGCAAATCCGACGAGAACGCCAATGCCGTGGTTTACATTTTGGATGACCGTGACACCATTATTCGCAAGTTCAAGCGTGCAGTCACCGATTCGGGGGCAGAGGTGCGATTCTCGGAGGATAAGCCTGGCGTGAGCAACCTCATGACCGTGTATTCCTGCTTCACGGGTAAGGATTACGACGAGATCGAGCGTGAGTTTGTCGGAAAGGGATACGGAGATTTCAAGCTGGCAGTAGGCGAGGTCACTGCCGATGCGTTGGCTCCCGTGCAAAAGCGTTTCGCAGAGCTGATGAGCGATAAGGCAGCCTTGGAGGCGCAAATGAAAAAGGGAGCAGAGGAGGCATCTTATTATGCCCGCCGCACGCTTTCCAAGGTTCAAAAAAAGCTGGGCTTCGTACAGATCCGTTGAGGCACGTGCAGTATAATTCAACCAAAATAGGGGACACTTCTTTTAAGGGGTGCCCCTGTTTTTGCTATGAGGAGAAAAATAATGTACGTATTGATCGGTTTGTTCGTTTTTGCCTTCGGGTATGTGCTCACTCCCTGTGTCATTGCCCTATCGTGGAGGATCCGTGCCGTGGATATTCCCGAGGATGCTCGCAGAATGCACAGGGAAGTGATCCCTCGGGATGGCGGGATTGCCATTTTTTTCTCCTTTTTGCTCGGCGCTCTCCTCACGGGAAGCCGATCTCCTTTTTCTCTTTGCCTTTTGATCGGTGGGGGTGCAATGCTTTTCATGGGGCTTTTGGACGATATTTATTGCCTCGGAGCAGGGAGCAAGCTGTTGTTTCAATTCGCCGTATCCGCCGCTGCAGTTTTTTTCAGCGGGGCGGTTGACGCCGGACTTGTGGCACCGGCAGTGCTTTGGGTGGTGCTTTTGATCAATGCGCATAATTTTGTGGACGGGATGGACGGTCTGCTGGTGGGATGCACGGCAATCGAGGGCGGTGCGCTCAGTGTGAGCTTGGCTTTGTCAGGACAGACAGAAACGGCTTTATTTGCCCTTTTTCTGACGCTGTCAGCCCTTTCTTTTCGGCCGTATAACCGCTATCCCGCCCGTGTGTTTGCAGGGGATTGTGGATCCGAATCCATCGGATTCCTGCTTGGAATGCTTTCTCTCCCACTGTTTTCTTTCTCGCAAAGCAGCTTTTCTACGCTCACCCCCCTGTTTTTGTTTGCATATCCGCTGACCGAGGTGTTTACCTCCGTTCTTCGCCGTATCCTCAGAGGAAGGAGCCCGTTCTCTGCGGATCGGGCGCACCTTCACCACCGCCTGTATGCCAAGGGGCTTTCTCAACCGGAGTGCACCGGGGCGCTGCTCACCGTTTGCACCGCCTTTTGTATTTTGGGGTGTCTGCTTTGCATGGAGGAGCTGCAAATTGTTGCCGCTATCGCTTGTCTTTTCGGTATCTGCGTTCTCCTCGGCGTGCGAAAATACGTGTTGCGAATGGGGGATCCTTGACCGATCCTCCCACTTTCGCATATGATGATGATAGAAATTTACACTTTTTCTTCGTCGAAATCCCGAATTTTGGTTTTTCTATTGACAAAATGGCTTTTTTGTGCTATTATGTACTTGGTATAGTATCTGAATCCGCAATTCTTTTTTGAATCAGGAGGTAATTTATGCTAATCAGTATTATTTTAGCCATCGTTGCCATCGTTTACATAGCGGCAGGCATCGTATGGGCGGTTTTTGTACGAAAGCTGTCAAAAACCAGAGTTCGCTTTTTCGGAATTGTTTTGAGCTTGATCCTGTCCATCATCGGAACGGCGATCGTCAAAGCTACCGTGTTTACCACAGACAATCTGCCTTGGATCGGCGCCAAGCTTTCCGCTGACCTTATGCAGCTTTTGGAGCAATCTCCTACCCTTTGTGACGTGGTCTTGGGTTGCGCCGCTGCCTTGGTCACCCCCTTGCTGTTCCTGGCGTTCTTCCTGGTGTTCTCCTTCTTGACCTGGATCATCGGTCTTTTGATCTCGCTGATCTTCGGTGCCAAGTTCAAGGAGCACGACCAGAACGCTCCCTACGCAAGAGTTCGCACCTTGGTTCTGTCCATCGTATCGGTTCTCATCGTCGTGGTGGTTTGGATGATCCCGATCTCCGCCTATGCGCAGATCGCCCCCATCGTCACCGATGCTATCACCGAAACACAGCTGCTCAGCGACAACGATCAGCGTGAGATGGATACCATCGTCAACGATTACATCAAGCCCGTCAATGACAACATCCTGCTCAACACCTTCCGTGTTCTGGGTGTGTCGGGAATTTCCGATTCCATGACCAGCTTCAACGTCAAAGGTTCCTCTGTCAAGTTGACCGACGAGCTCCATTCCGTAGCGGAATTGGCATGCAACGTCATGTGCTTGGGACAAAAGGATTTTGCCTCTTACGATGAAAAAGAGGTGCAAGCAATTCTTTCCATCTCCGATTCCTTCGGAGAATCCGAAATGCTTCCTGCCATCGCAGGCGAGCTGCTTTATAACGCTACCGACGCATGGAAGAACGATCAAGCGTTCATTGGCGTATGGAAGGATGTTCTTTACATCGAGCCCAGCGGAATGTTCAACGGCTTTGCCGATGAGTTGATCGATATTATCCACACCGATTCCCAAAACACCGATGCGCTGTGTGCCGACCTTTCCACCGTTGCCGACGTATTCGTCATTATTATCCGTGGTGAGGTTCTCTCTAACATCGGCGATCAGGAGCAGCTGGTTGCAACCCTTTCCAAGGAGGGCTTGGTCAATTCCTTGATCACCGAGCTTGGAGAAAACGACAGCATGAAGCCCTTGATCACCGAGGTCACCAATATCGGTGTCCGTGCCATCGCAACCTCTCTTGGCATCAAGGAGGATGCCGAAACGGCATATAACGAAATGCTCGATACCATTGCGGTGGAGCTCAACGCCATCAAGGGTAAGGATAGTGCCGAGCAGGTAACCATTCTCACCGAGACCTTGACCGAGGCGTTTGAGGATGCGGGAATGGTCGTTGATAAGCAAATTCTGGATTATTACTCCGGCAGTATGATCGATAGCCTTTTGGAGGAGTCCAACGGCGAGGACATCGATGCCGAGGATATCAAGGCGTTCTTTGCGGTTTACGCTTGGAGCTCTGCCGAGTACTCCGAGGTGATCGAGGGAGATACCTACGCAAAGGATTCCACCCACACCCTCTCGGGCAACGCTTCCTCCGAGGCGGCCTTGAAGGCGCTTTTGAAGGGAACTGTGTTTGAAGGAAAATCCATCGAGACGCTCAGACAAAGCGGACCTGCCGTTTTGGCAAGAGTCACCGTGAAGCTTTCCAAGATCACTGCGGATGCAGGCACTTCCATTGAGGAGCAGGCAAAGCAGATCGTCGCCGAGGAGTATTCCGCTATGGCAAACGAGACCTTGAAGACCGTCATCATGGAGGTTACCGTTACAAAGCCCGTGGCAGCCAAAACCGTTAATGTTACGGCAAGTATGCAGACGGCAAAGACCATGAAGAGCAACACTGTGCTCGTTACCATGGATATGCTTCTGGCAGACAGCAAGCAGGCGGCAACCAATATCACCGCTGAAAATCTTGCCAACGAGGCAAAGGCGATCGAATCCATTTTTGCCACGGCAAGCTCTTTGATCGAAAAGACCTCGTCCTCCTCTGAAATGGAGCTTTCCCAGGTAGCGGCAGACGTTGGATCTATCCTGGATAGCCTGGCAGCCACCTCCGCCTTTGGTCAGAAGGATGACAACGGCAAGGATAAGGCAGCGTACATCTTCACCGCCGTTTTGCAGTCCAAGGAGGTCAGAGAAGCAGCAGGTGTGGATATGAACACCGCAACACAGCTGGGTGATAAGGGCTCCTCCGGTGAAAAGGTCAATTACGAGCAGACCTTCCAGAACGTTTCCGATACCATCACCATCATGGGCAATGCCGACAAGGGCGAGTTGACCGAGGAAGAGATCGAAAAGATGATCCGAAACATCAACCCGCAGTCCGCAGGTATGATCGAGGTGTACGTCACCGAGGATCGCTTGGTGGAGCAGTATGAGGTCCCCCACAAGTTTGCGGTTACGGCAGCGCCTCTGGTATCCAACATCTTCGGATACATGGCAACCGAGTCGCTCAACGATGAGCAATATGCTAAGGAAGCCAAGGCGATCAACAACATTCTCACCTTGACCATGGCGGCTCGTGATAACGCCAACGATAAGGACCACAGCAAGCACCTCTTTAAGGAGGATGAGAACGATAACGAAAGCGTTCTCACCACCAACGCCTACGATACCGTTGCCACCTTGATGGCATCTCATGCGGTTGCAGACTCTCTGCGCAAGACCGAGTTCGGAGAAGATCCCTTCGAATTGAGCGATATGCTTCACAAGAATGACAACAAGGACGAGGCACAGGATCTGAAGGATGCCATCGGCGATTACTATGCAAACAATCGCACCGATTACAACAAGGAAACCTTGAAGCTGATCGGTACACTCTTTGGATTCAGCGCCGCTGAGGTTGACGAGATCCTGGCAGACTAATTTGTACCAAGAAGGGCTGACCGCAATTGCGGTCAGCCCTTCTTGGTACAAATTAGTCTGCCAGGATCTCGTCAAC
>JAFTMU010000371.1 GCA_017452215.1 Clostridia bacterium | reverse complement strand
GTGGTATCCTTCAGCTCCAGACCCAGCTCAGAGGTAATGACCTCACCGCCGGTCAGGATGGCGATATCGCGCAGCATCTCTTTTCTTCTGTCACCGAAGCCGGGTGCCTTGACTGCCACGCAGACAAAGGTTCCGCGGAGCTTGTTGAGCACCAGGGTGGTCAGAGCCTCACCCTCAACGTCCTCGGCAATGATGAGCAGCTTTCTGCCTGCCTGAACGATCTGTTCCAAGAGGGGAAGGATCTCCTGAATGTTGGAGATCTTCTTATCGGTGATGAGAATGAGAGCGTCGTCAAATACGGTCTCCATCTTATCCATATCGGTTGCCATGTAGGGGGAGAGATAGCCTCTGTCGAACTGCATACCCTCAACCACCTCGGAGTAGGTGTCTGCGGACTTGGATTCCTCAATGTTAATGACACCGTCAGCGGTGACCTTTTCCATAGCATCGGCAATCAGCTGACCGATGACCTCGTCGCCTGCGGAGATGGTACCGACACGTGCGATATCGGCAGAGCCGTTAACCTTCTTGGAGTTTGCCACCAAAGCGGCAACAGCGGCGTCAACAGCCTTCTTCATGCCCTTGCGAACTACCATGGGGTTAGCGCCTGCGGTCACGTTCTTCATGCCCTCACGAACGAATGCCTGCGCCAAAAGGGTAGCAGTAGTCGTACCGTCGCCTGCTGCATCGTTGGTCTTGGTAGCAACCTCCTTGACCAATTGAGCACCCATGTTTTCAGCCTCGCACTCCAATTCGATCTCCTTGGCGATGGTAACACCGTCGTTGGTGATCAGGGGAGAGCCGAATTTCTTGCCGAGAACCACGTTTCTGCCCTTGGGGCCCAGCGTGATCTTGACCGTGTCTGCCAGTTGATCCACACCGCGAACCAGCGCGTTGCGGGCTTCGATTCCGTAAAGAATTTCCTTTGCCATTGTTATTCACCTCATTATTATAATTATTCTACGATTGCGAGAATGTCGCTCTGCTTGACGATGGTGTATTCCGTGCCGTCCATCTTGACCTCGGTGCCCGAGTATTTACCGGTGATGACCTTATCGCCAACCTTGACCTCCATAGGGATCAGCTTGCCGTTATCGTCACGGGCGCCGGGACCCACGGCAACGACCTCTGCCACCTGGGGCTTTTCCTGCGCCGATGCGGCGAGAAGAATACCGGTCTTGGTCTTTTCTTCTGCTTCCACGAGCTTGACCACAACACGGTCAGAAAGCGGTTTGATATTCATAGTTTCCAGTCCTCCTTATATTTTCCTTTCGGATATATGACTTTTTTCTTCAAAAGTTAGCACTCAAAACTTTTGAGTGCTAACTCATGCTCTTATTTTATACCGATTTCTGGAAAAATCAAGCCCTTTTTTGCAATATTCACATTCTTTTAACAATTTTATTGTTTTTGAAAGCGCTGAGGGTGCTAAAATTCGGGATTTTGGAGCGAGCATAGTTTTTTCGCTTTTTGAATAGGATAAAAAGAGACAAAAACTACCCAAAAGGAGAAAGTAATGTTACAGTGGTTGTTGACGGGAGGACCGATTCCCGTTGTGTTGATGCTGTCGGGGATCTTTTTTCTTTTTTACCTGAGAGGCTATCCTTGGCGTGCTCCCAAAAAAATGATCTCCTCCCTTAGCGGCGGGGGAGAGGGAGAGAGCTCCTCCTTTCGGGCACTGATGATGGCTTTGGCAGGAACCTTGGGGGTAGGGAACATCGTCGGTGTTGCCAATGCTCTGTTTATCGGCGGTGCGGGCGCCGTGTTTTGGATGTGGATCTCAGCGCTTGTGGCAATGATATTAAAATATGCCGAGATTCTTCTTGCGGTGCGTCATCGTCAGAGGGATTTTGGCGGAAGATTCTTCGGCGGCGCCGTATATTATATAAAGGAACATTTTTTGTCAAAAAGGAAGCATCGAGCAGCGGTGTTCCTTTCTTCGCTCTTTGCCGTTTTCATGATCATTGACGCCTTGGCAATGGGGTGCGTGATCCAGGTCAATGCCGTTTCCTCGGCGGTACAGGGAGTGTTGCAGCTTCCGCCTCTGTTTTGCGCTCTTGTGTTGCTCCTGTTCACCATGCCGCTGTTGATCAAGGGAAGTCGGGACATCTCGGCTCTCACCGAGTATCTCGTCCCCATTATGACGGGGGGATACGTGGTTTTATCACTGGCGGTCCTGATCCTGCGAAGGGACGCCCTCGGGGCAGCGTTCTCGTCTATCTTTTCGGGGGCTTTCTCCGTGGAAAGCATGGGTGGCGGTGCTTTCGGATTTTTGACCTCCAAAGCACTGCGTGTGGGAACGATGCGAGGATTGCTCTCCAACGAGGCGGGATGCGGTACTGCCCCTACGGCCCATGCCTCGGCAGCCGCAAAAAGCCCCGCTGCCCAAGGAGTTTGGGGGATTTTTGAGGTGTTTGTGGATACGATCCTTTTATGTACCGCAACGGCGCTGGTGATCTTGGTCAGCGGTGAGGACATCAACGCCTTCGGCATGGACGGCGTCATGTTGACCATTCGGGCATATTCCTCGGTGCTTGGGGAGTTTGCAGGCTGGTTCTTCTTGGGGGCAGTCTTTTGCTTCGGCTATGCTACCGTTATCTGTTGGAGTGGGTACGGCTTGGAAAATCTGAAATTTCTCACCACCAAAAAGCGCTGGCGCAGGCTCTACCTTCTCGCCGTTGCCGTATGTATCTTTTTCGGCGCCTTTGCCGCACCGCAGAGCATTTGGGGGATTTCAGATTTTGCAATTACGGTCTTGACCTTGATCAATATCACGGTTTTGTTCTTGATGAGAAGGGAAATACGGGAAGAAACGGAACGGTGGAAAGGGGATCAGACTCCTTGATATTCCGTCAATCTTACAAAACCAAGCCGTCCATTTTTGTCAAAAACGCCAATAATTTCCCCAAAAGCAGAAATATTGTTGACAAATATGTGATTTTGTTGTACAATAAAATAAATATGGGCGCAAAATGGGAGAGGATCTTTTTTTCTCTCGCACGCCGGAATTAGAGGGAAATTATGGATAATGAAAACAAGACCACAGAAATCTCTGCGGAAAGCTTTTGGAAGATCCTTTTGCAAAGATGGTGGATCCTGCTTTTGGTGGGAGTTCTCAGCTTTGGGGCAATGTTCCTTTACTCCACGCTGACCTTTTCGCCAAAATATGAGTCCTCTGCCCAGATCTACGTCTTGTATCAGGGCGACGGGGACAAGAAAAACGAAGCCACCGACTATCAGGTCTCGCTTTTGATCGCTAAGGACTGTACCTATATGCTCAAAAGCCGTGAGGTCATCGATAACGTCATTAAGAATTTGCAAGCAAAGCATGATGACATGGACTATCTTACTTACGAGAGCTTGGTTGGCAGCATCAACACCAACAACACGGATGAGACCCGTTTTTTGGAGGTGTCCGTACAGGCAAAGAGCAACGTTCACGCAAAGCGGATCATTGACGAGCTCTGCGCCGTGGGTGTAGAGACGATCAATGATAACATGCGGAACGAGGAGCAGGCGCACGTGTATTCCTATGGAACGTTGCCCGGGGAAAACGAACCCTGTAACAGTCCCTCTCCCTTGCGCATAGCGCTGATCAGCCTGGCGCTGGTCGTCGTGCTTTACGCCGTGTTCGTTGTGATCTACATTCACAACGATCGCATTGGCTCTCAGGAGGAGATCGAGAGACGCTTGAAGGTGATCGTTTTAGCAGAGATTCCCGATGCGTATGACACCAAACGGCGTCACGCTCATTATTATTCCAAGTATTCAAGAGGACAGAATGCTGCAAAGGAGGAAAAGAAATGAGTTTGATTAAGGTCAATCTTCCGGGCGGAGAGGATTTTTACACCCAAGAGGCGTATAAGGTCCTGCGTACCAATCTGCAATTCTGCGGCAAGGATATCAAGGTGATCGTTGTTACCAGCCACGGTGAGAACGAGGGCAAGACGACCGTCGCCATGCAAACGGCAAAGAGCTTTGCCGAGCTTGGGAAAAAGGTTATTGTGATCGATGCGGATATGCGCAAATCGGTTATGGCAATGCGCAATACCACCGCAAAGCGTCCCGGCGGTCTGAGTGAGGTCCTCATTGGCATCAAAACGCTGGAGGAGTGCATCACGAAAACCCAGGATCCCTCCTTTGATATTCTCTTTGCGGGAAAATATCCCCCCAATCCCTCCGAGCTTTTGGGAAGTGAGTATTTTTCCAATCTGCTGGCACAGCTCAGAGAGCAATACGATTACGTGATCATCGATACGCCTCCTCTTGGAATGCTGATCGATGCAGCGATCATCGCCCCCCATTGCGACGGCTCGGTGATCGTCATGGGCAGTGAAAAGCTCAAATACCGTGACGTTTCGGCAATGCTGGATCAAATGGAAAAGAGCGGATGCAGAGTCTTGGGCGTGGTGCGCAACAAGCTGAACAGCAAGATGGACACCAAGCGGCGGATGCAATCCGGCGAGTATACCGCACAGCAAGAGCAAAAATAAAAAATTACCGCCCCGTTCCAAACAACAGGAACGGGGCGGCGCCCCGATTCGGGGCTTTTTTTGTTTTCGCCATGCGCATTCGCTTCCGAAATGCCGCCGACGTCAGACGATTGCAAAAAAGAAATTCACAGTATCCTTTTTCGCCAAAAGAGCGTTTAACGCTTTACACTATGGTGAAACGTCCTCTTATTTCGTCTTAATGGAGTTCTCGTAGGACTCGATCATCTTCTT
>JAFTMU010000370.1 GCA_017452215.1 Clostridia bacterium | reverse complement strand
GCGGTTTCTCACGATCTGCGCACCCCTCTGACTACCATATACGGCGCCAGCTCATCGATTCTTGACAATTACGACCGATTGAACGACACACAAAAGGTGCAAATGATCGGCGGGATCAAGGAGGATTCCGAATGGCTGATCCGAATGGTAGAAAATCTTCTGTCCGTCACACGTATCGATAGCGGCAAGGTCAAGCTGATCAAAACCCCCACAGTGCTGGAGGAGCTGATCGATTCGGTCATTTTGAAATTCAAAAAGCGGTATCCCGAGCAAAGGGTAACGCTGGACATCCCCGATACTCTGGTGGTGATTCCTATGGATGCGATGCTCATTGAGCAGGTGATCATCAACATTCTGGAAAATGCCGTGCATCACGCAGGAGATTTCAAAAAGCTGACCCTGAAGGTTTTCGTGCTTGGCAGAAAAGCCATTTTTGAAATAGCGGATGACGGCTGCGGCATCAAAGAGGAGCAGCTGGAATACATCTTTACGGGCGGTCATGCTCGGGAGGAGGGAAGCTCCGATACTCACAAGCGCAACGCAGGCATCGGACTTTCGGTTTGCGCCACCATCATCAAGGCGCACGGCGGCACCATCAGTGCTCAGAACGCAAAAAACGGCGGTGCGGTGTTCCGTTTTTCGCTGACTACGGAGGAGAAGCAAAAGGATGAATAATAACAAATATAAGATACTTCTTGTAGAGGATGAGGTGAACATTCAGACCTTCGTGGCGGCTTTGCTGGAAGCAAACGACTACCAGGTCATATTGGCGCAGAGCTATCTCTCGGCAAAGATCATGTACGCCTCTCACATTCCCGATCTTGTCATTCTGGATTTGGGACTCCCCGACCGGGACGGAACGGTCTTTCTCCGTGAGCTTCGCCAAAAGGAGCTGACCCCCGTGATCGTGCTGTCTGCCCGCAGCGACGAGAAGGAAAAGGTCAGGGCACTGGACCTGGGCGCAAACGATTACATCACCAAGCCCTTCGGCTCGGCAGAGCTGTTGGCACGCATTCGTTCCTCGCTTCGCATGTTTCGGCATAGCTCCAACGAAGGGAAATTGCCCGGCGGAAAATTCACGCTTGGAGAGCTCTCCATTGATTACGATGCAAGAAGAATATGGATCGGCGGCGAGGAGATCAAGCTGACGCAGACCGAATATAACATCGTTGCTTTTCTCTCCGAGCATTGCGGAAAGGTCATGCCGTATTCGGCGATCATCAAGGCGGTGTGGCGGGAGTCACCCGACGAAAGTAGCATCAAGAAGCTGCAGGTCAACATGGCGAATATCCGAAAGAAATTCGGTGCGCAGCCCGGGGAGGGCAGCTATATTGTCAACGAGCTTGGCGTGGGCTATCGCATGGACGGAGATCAATAGCATACTGCATTGGGGCTGTCTCAAATCTGTGATTTGAGACAGCCCCGTTTTTTCTTTGCCGCATCTTTACTGAAAATGTGCTACCATATTGTGGGGTGGATCGGGCTATGCCTGTGCCCCATATAGGTGAAAAACGAATACGAACAGGAGGATCTTATGTTATCACCGGAAGAAATTATGCAGTTGATCCAAAGTCTTATTTGGTTACTTGCAGGCGTAGGCGTGTTTATCGTCGGCATGAATTTTATGGGAGACGCTTTGGAAAAGAGCGCAGGTAGGGGAATGAAAACCCTGCTTGAAAAAATCAGCAACAATCGCTTTTCAGGCGTCGGCATCGGTGCAGGCGTGACGGCAATCATTCAAAGCTCGTCCGCAACGTCGGTCATGGTCATCGGTCTTGTAAACGCAGGCGTTATGACGCTGATGCAGG
>JAFTMU010000369.1 GCA_017452215.1 Clostridia bacterium | reverse complement strand
CACGTGCATTGCAAAGCTGATGACCACCACCTGCCATGCAATGTTCAGATTTTTCTCGGAAAATTCCGCCCGATTGAGAGCGTTGATGATCATCATGGGCTGTCCCACCGAAATGATCAGCTGCGAAAGCGCCTTGGACGCTTTGTTGTCAATGATCCCTTTTTTACGGCACACGTAGCCGCAGATCATCAAAAAGAAAAGGGTAAGAATGATGGTTAACAGCTTGGGAAAGTAGCCCATGGTCAGAATTTTCCTCCCAATTCCTCAAGCTTTGCCTTGATGCGTTTCATATCCTGCATCATGTCCTCTTTTTTGCGGGGATCCCGTAACAGAGCGGCAGGATGATATACGGCAGTCATCAGATATCCGTTTTTCTCAAACCACCTGCCGTGCTCCTTTGTGATCTTGAAATCCTCCTTGATCAGGCGCATCGCCGAGATACGTCCAAGACAAACGATGATCTTGGGGCGGATCAATTTGACCTGTTCTCTGAGGTAGCCAATGCAGGCATCCTCCTCCTCAGGCTTCGGATCTCTGTTTTCGGGGGGGCGGCATTTGAGAAAATTTGCGATGTAAATATTTTTTCGCTGGATATCCACGGCAAAAAGATATTTGTCAAGGAGCTGTCCCGCACGGCCCACAAAGGGGACCCCGGTCAGATCCTCCTGCTCCCCGGGCGCTTCTCCCACGAACATCAGGTCGGCATCGGGATTTCCCGTGCCGAACACCGATTTCGTGCGTGTAGCACCCAAGGGGCATTTTTTACAGTCAGCGCATTGCTGCGCCAAAAGCTCCATAGCCTCCATGGTAACTCCTTTCCGTCAATTCAAGGGGGACATATTTTGCATCCCGTCACGCAGGACGGCAGGTCCCGAGCAGATCAATTGGTAATTTCCGCTTTGGATCACCTCAACCAGCTGTCTTTCCGAGCGGATGGGAAAGTCGGTGATGATCCCCCCGGCAGGGGACTGATGCGGGTGATGAAAATCCGTGCCGGAAATGCGCCGAAGCCCGTATTTTCTTGCCCACGTCAGTGCCACGTCATTTCGGGAATCATGCCCCGAGTGACCGTTAAAGACCTCGATCCCGTCCAGCCAGTGGGGCGGGGTGATCTGCATGGCGTTGCGGAAGGGATGCGCCTGAAAGACCAAAAGCCCGTTTTCATGAGCAAGGTCGATAAAGCTTTTGAGATTCATCAGGTGAAGATTGGGATGCTCTGTCAAAAAGGCTTCGTCCAATCCAAGAATGAGAAAGTCGTTGTCACATCCCTCAAAACGCAGCTCCGTGCCCAAGAGGACACACAGACGTCCCTTGGCGTATTCCTTCATTTTTCGATACCCCAGGAGATGATGGGCAATGCGATCCTCCCATCTCTCTCCCGCAAGGTCAAGATTGTAGCTGTTGTAATGGTTGGTCACCAGCACTGTGGTGTAGCCCGCCTCCACGTACCGCTCTGCCACCTCCGAGGCGGAAAGGTCACCGCAGGTGCTACTTTCCTTGGTGTGAGCGTGTAGCTCGGTTTTGTATTGCATTATTTTACCTCGATCATGGATTCATCCCACATCTGGGGAGCCTTGTAGCCCAAAAGATTGACAGTGGTTGCGGCAACGTTGGAAAGCCCGAATTTGCCGTCCAACTTCACCGTGTAAGAGCTCTTTGCATCGGTATTGTCGTAAAAGATGCAGGGAATGGGATTGAGGGTGTTGCTGGTCTTTGCCTTGTAGTTGCCGTTCTTGTCGGCCTTGGGCTGACCGCTCTTTTTATCCATCTCGTACATCTCGTCTGCATTTCCGTGGTCGGCAGTGATCAGAGCAACGCCGCCCAGAGCGTCCAAAACAGGAAGGATCCTGCCAAGCTGAAGATCCAATGCCTCCATGGAGCAACGGGT
>JAFTMU010000368.1 GCA_017452215.1 Clostridia bacterium | reverse complement strand
ATCAAAAGAATTCTTTTCTCACAAAGCCGCTTGGCAAAGCCATCCTCATCGGCACCGTTTGCATTTTGATCTATGTGATCAACTATTATCTGCGCAATATGCTCAGTGTCTTTTCCCCTGCCCTGCTTGCGCACGGCGGCTTCACCGAGGAGCATTTGGGACTGCTTTCCTCTACCTATATGCTTTTTTATGCGGGAGGACAGCTAATCAACGGCTTTTTGGGAGACATGATCTCCCCTCCCAAAATGATCTTCGCAGGACTCGCCATCGCAGGAGTCGCCACAGCGCTGTTCCCTTTTCTCCCCTATCAATGGTTGCAGGTCATCTGCTTCGCCTTCCTCGGCTTCGGACTTTCCATGGTGCGTGGTCCCTTGATGAAAACCATTTCCGAGAACACCGAGCCCCGTCACGCCCGTGTGATTTGTGTGTTCTTCTCCTTCGCCTCCTTTGCAGGACCTTTGATCGCCAGCTTGTTCGCCATGTTCTTCAATGAAAAAGCCGCCTTTATCCTGGCGGGAGCCTTGGCAGTGATCGTGGTCAGCGTCGGGACCTTGGTTTTGGTCCTGCTGAAAAAGCAACAGCATATTATCTACCGCCCCGTAGAGACAAAAAGCGTCTCCTCTCTGCTTTCCGTGTTTAAGATCGAAAAATTCAGCTTCTATCTGATCATTGCCTGCTTAGTAGAGATCGGCGCCGCATCCATCTCCTTTTGGATTCCCACCTATCTCACCTCCTACCTGCAATTTGATCCCAACACGGCAAACATGATCTTCTCCGTCATCTCCGTGTGCCGTGCCATAATGCCCTTCGTTGCCCTGTTCATCTTCAACGCCATCGGGGAGCGGGATATTTTGATGATGCGGATTTCCTTCTCCGTCGTCGCCATCCTGTTCTTCTGTATGTTTTTCGTCAAGGATGCCTGGGCGAATATCGCCCTGATGATCTTGGCACTGATGTCCATGAGCTGCTCCTCAGCGCTCCTTTGGAGCATCTACATTCCGGGACTTGGAAAAACAGGAAGAACCTCCAGCGTCAACGGCGTGCTGGATTGCTCGGGCTACGTGGCCGCCGCACTTGCCAACCTTCTCTTTGCAAACCTGACAGGTAGCGTGGGCTGGCAAACGATCCTGCTTTTGTGGTCGGGACTCGGCGTTCTCGGCGTCCTCGCCACCCTCCTCGTCAGAGGTAAAAAGAAAGAATAAAAGCTTTGTGGGGGGACGGTAACCGTCCCCCCACAAAAACATCTCTTCGCATTTTTAAATTTTATGCTTTTCTTCTTGCCAGCATCTGCCGCACCCCCGAAAGAAGTGCCGGTGCGTTGATCGCAACGTTCAAAGCGGCCAACCCAAGTGCCCACCAAATGCGTCCGCCTACGTCCAAGGTCATCACAGCTGCCAAGGCAAGCAAAAGCGCACCGCTGGCACAAAGGCGGGGCAAACAACGGTGAAAACGGATAAATCTCGGCGCATCGATCAAGCGACCCACCATCACCAAGGCGTAGCT